>NZ_JBGLYK010000189.1:0-11651 GCF_047304025.1 Pseudomonas sp. Pseusp97
GGCCCAGCCGGTGCACCTGGCCATCGCCCGCCAGGCTGCGCAGCGTGGCGCTGAGGTAGCGCTGCTCTGCGGTGACGAGGAAGTCGACTACGCGGCGCTGGAGCGTGACTCCAACCGCCTGGCCCATCGCCTGATGGCGCTGGGCGTTGGCCCGGAAGTCCGCGTCGGCGTGGCCTTGCCGCGCAGCGTGCGCATACCCCTGGCGCTGCTGGCGGTGCTCAAGGCAGGCGGTGCCTATGTTCCGCTGGACGCCGAGTACCCGCGCGAACGCCTGGAGTTCCAGATGGCCGACGCCGGTATCGCGCTGCTGATTACCGACAGCCGCCTGCGCGAGCGTTTGCCGCTGCCGACGGGCGTGACCTGCCTGGAATTGGATGGACTTGATCTCTCCACCGAGGACAGTGACCTGCCAGTGGTGGCGCTGGAGCCGGAAAATCTCGCGTACCTGATCTACACCTCCGGCTCCACCGGCAAGCCCAAGGGCGTGGCGGTCAGTCATGGCCCGCTGGCCATGCACTGCGCGGCCATCGGCGAGCTGTACCGGATGGACGCCGCGACCCGCGAGCTGCACTTCATGTCCTTCGCCTTCGACGGCGCCCACGAGCGCTGGCTGACCACGCTGGTGCATGGCGGCAGCCTGGTGCTGCGTGGCGACGAGCTGTGGACGCCCGAGCAGACCTACCGCGTGCTGCACGACAAGCAGGTCAGCGTCGCGGCCTTCCCGCCGGTGTACCTGCAGCAACTGGCCGAGCACGCGCTGCGCGACGGCAACCCGCCGCCGGTGCGCATCTACTGCTTCGGCGGCGATGCGGTGCCCAACGCCAGCTTCGAACTGGCCAAGCGCGCGTTGCGTGCCGAGCACCTGATCAACGGCTACGGCCCCACGGAAACCGTCGTCACGCCGCTGCTCTGGAAGGCCGACCGCGCCACCGCCTGCGATGCCGCCTATGCGCCCATCGGCAAGGGCGTCGGTGCGCGCAAGCTGTACATCCTCGACGAGCAGCTGCGCCAGGTGCCCCTGGGTGTGGCCGGCGAGCTGTACATCGGCGGCGATGGCTTGGCGCGCGGTTACCACGAGCGTGCCGGGCTGACGGCCGAGCGCTTCGTCGCCGATCCATTCGATGCCGTGGGTGGCCGCCTGTACCGCAGCGGCGACCTGGTGCGCGGCCGTGCGGACGGCGTGATCGACTATGTCGGGCGCATCGACCATCAGGTGAAGATTCGCGGCTTCCGCATCGAACTGGGCGAGATCGAGGCGCGCCTGCAGGATCACCCTCAGGTCAGCGAGGCGCTGGTGGTGGCGCGCGACGGTATCAGCGGCAAGCAACTGGTCGGCTACGTGGTCGGCGAAGCGGAAGGCGATACGCTGCGCAACTTCCTTCGCGAGCAGGTGCCGGACTATATGGTGCCCGCGCAGATCCTCCGGCTGGAGCGCTTCCCGCTGTCGCCCAACGGCAAGATCGACCGCAAGGCGCTGCCCGAGCCGACCTGGCAGGGCGAGGCCTACGAGGCTCCGCGCAACGAACGCGAGCGCGCCCTGGCGGCAATCTGGCAGGACGTGCTGCAGGTAGAGCGCGTCGGCATCCGCGACAACTTCTTCGACCTGGGTGGAGATTCCATTCTCAGCCTGCAGATTGTCTCCCGCGCCCGCCAGGCGCTGGGCGAGGGCGTGGAAATCCGCCTGCGCGACCTGCTGCAGTACCAGACCATCGCCGGCCTGCTGGAGCGCGCCGAAAGCGTGGCCGAGGCAACGCCGATCGTGGCCGTGGAGGTGACAGACGACGGGGAATCCTTCGGCCTGTTGCCGATCCAGCAATGGATGTTCGACCAGCAACTGGAAGAACCGAACCACTTCAACCAGGCGGTGCTGCTGGAGTGCCGCCAGCGCCTGGACGCCGAGGCGCTGGAAGCGGCGCTGCAAGGCCTGCTGGCCGAGCATGGCAGCCTCCGGCTGTCGTTCGCCCGCGGGGCCGACGGCCTGTGGCGCCAGCGTTATCGCGAGGCTGCCGAAATCACCGGCGCGCTGCTCTGGCGGCGACAGGCGGCGAATACCGAGGAGGCGCTGCTGATCGCCAACCAGGCTCAGCGCAGCCTGGACCTGAGTGAAGGCCGGCTGCTGCGCGGCGTGCTCACCGACATGGCCGACGGCAGCCAGCGCCTGTTGCTGGTGATCCACCACCTGGCCGTGGACGGCGTGTCCTGGCGCATCCTGCTGGAGGAACTGCAACAGCGCTATGCCGCGCAAGTCTCAGGCGAAGCTGCGCCGCGCTTCGAGCGCACCAGCGCTTATCGCGCCTGGGCCGAAGGGCTGCACGACTATGCCGACAGCCAGCTGGCCCAGGCCGACCTGCCGTACTGGCTGGAGCAGACCGACACCGCCGGCCTGGGCGAGCCGCAGCGTGACAACCCGCGCGGCGCCGAGCGCATGGCGCATCTGGAACAGCTGTTCCTGCGCCTGGACCGCCAGCAGACCCAGCGCCTGCTGAAGGTGGCACCGGAGGCTTATCGCACGCAGATCAACGACCTGCTGCTGACCGCCCTCGGCCGCACGCTTTGCCACTGGTGCGAGAGTGAGTCGGTGCTGATCGGCCTGGAAGGCCACGGACGCGAGGACATCCTCGATGAGGTCGATCACAGCCGCACCCTGGGCTGGTTCACCAGCCTGTTCCCGCTGCGCCTGACGCCGGGGCAGGGCGACTACGCCCAGGCCATCCCGGCGATCCGCCAGCAACTGCGCGCGGTGCCGGACAAGGGCGTCGGCTACGGCGCCCTGCGCTACCTGGGTGACAGCGCGCTGCGCCGCCAGCTCGCGGCCCGCGCCGAGCCACGCGTCACCTTCAACTACCTCGGCCAGTTCGACCAGAGCTTCGACGACAAGGCCCTGTTCGTGCCGCTGCAGGAGAAGCCCGGCGACACCTACGCCGCCAGCACACCGCTGAACAACTGGCTGGAGATCGTCGGCCAGGTCTACGACGGCGAACTGACCCTGCGCTGCATGTTCAGCCGCCGGGTGTTCCGCCCGTCGCGCATCGAGGCGCTGCTGGCGCAGCTGCGCACTGAGCTGGAAGGAGTGATCGATCATTGCTGCGCCCGGGTGGAAAGCGGCGCGCGCCAGGAGCAAGCCACGGTATGAACGCATTGATGAAAGAGGTCGGCATGCTGCACCCGGAGATTTCCGCCTTCCTGGACATGGTCGACGAGGGCCGCCGCACGGGTCGCCCGGCGCTGCACGAGCTGCCGCTGGAGCAGGCGCGGCAGGACTTCGAGGCTTCCTCGGAATCGCTCAAGGCCGGCGCACCGTCGATGCCCGTGGAAGAACTGCTGATCCCGGCGCGGGAGGGCCGACAATTGCCGGTTCGCCTGTACCGGCCCGTGGGAGCTAGCGACGCGGCGATCCTGTATTTCCACGGCGGCGGCTACACGGTCGGCAGCCTGGATTCCCATGACGGGCTGTGCCGGTTGTTGGCGAAGCACTGTGGATGCGCGGTGATTTCGGTTGCTTACCGGTTGGCGCCGGAAGCACCGTTCCCGGCGGCGACCGTCGATGCGCGCGATGCCTGGAACTGGTTGCTGGGCTCGGCTGCCAGCCTCGGCCTGAATCCGCTCCGCCTGGCCGTGGGCGGCGACAGTGCGGGCGCGACGCTGGCCACCGTGCTCTGCGCGGAGCTGGCGGGCGAAGGTGCCGAGCAGCCTTGCGCCCAACTGCTGTTCTATCCTGCGGCGGACGCCAGCAAGCACAGCGAATCCCAGGAACTGTTCGCCGAAGGGTATCTGCTGGAGACGGCCAGCCTGGACTGGTTCTACCAGCAGTACGCGCCGGAGATGGCGCAGCGCCGTGATTGGCGTTGCTCGCCGCTTCACGGCGGTGCAGCGCTACAGGGCAGCGCGCCGGCACTGCTGTTCGCGGCCGAGTTCGACCCCTTGCTGGACGAAGGTCTTGCCTACGCCGGCACGCTGGTGGAGCAGGGTGTGAAAGTGGAGGCGGAGCGCTGCTGCGGCATGACCCATGACTTCCTGCGTATGGGCAACCTGGTGCCGGAAGTGGAGGGGTATTACCGGCGGGTAGCGGAGTTCCTGGCCGCCCACTGGTGAGTGGGTTCGAGCAAGGACTGGGCGTCCCCCTCGGTCCTACAGGTCAGCCTCTGCGCCCGGGTTCCTGCAGGAGCAGGCCGGGCCCTTGACCGAGCTTTCCGCTTGTATCAGAAGCACAACGGCGATCGAACGTAGGATGGTGTGGAGCGCAGCGATACCCATCGATTCCGGCGCGCTGGCAGCGGCATGGGTATCGCTAGCTCCACCCCATCCTACGACGGTGCTTGCCGGGGAAGGCGGCAGGGTGCGGTTCGCGAAGACCGTAGGGCGGATAACGCTGATGCGTTATGCACCCTACGATTTTTGGAGCGGGGCGCGCAGCCAGGGTCAGGGAATGAGAAATCGCTGACACGAGGGGAGCAGGCAAGATAGTTGCTCCTACCGGCGAATCGCGTTTTCAGCAGGAATAAAAAACCGGCCCTGCGGGCCGGTCGAAGGTAAAACGGGTACTGAAACCGACAGGCTTCAGGCGCGCTTGAGCACCAGGGTCAGGATGTCGTAGCTGGCCACCAGCTCGCCGAGTTGGTTGGTGACTTCCACGTCCCAGGCCACTACGCCCTGCGGCTCGCCCTTGGGGCTCTTCTTGCCCTGGTCGATCTTGCGCTTGCAGGTCAGGCGCGCCTGGATGGTGTCGCCGATGCCCACCGGGTTGATGAAGCGCAGGGTGTCCAGGCCGTAGTTGGCCAGCACCGGGCCGACGCCGGGGGAGACGAACAGGCCGGCGGCTGCCGAGAGCACGAAGTAGCCGTGGGCGATGCGCTTGCCGAACTGCGAGTCCTTCGCCGCCAGTTCGTCGAAGTGCATGTAGAAGTGGTCGCCCGACAGGCAGCCGAAGTTGACCAGGTCGGCTTCGGTAACGGTGCGGCGGTGGGTCAGCAGCGACTCGCCGATCTTCAGGTCATCGAAGTAGCGGCGGAACGGGTGGACCTCGGTCTCGTAGACCTTGGCGCCGCGCACGTACTCGCCGGTGACGGCCATCAGCATGGTCGGCGAGCCCTGTACGGCGGTGCGTTGCAGGTAGTGCTTCACCGCCCGCAGGCCGCCCAGTTCTTCACCGCCGCCGGCGCGACCCGGGCCGCCGTGCTTGAGCATCGGCAGGGGCGAGCCGTGGCCGGTGGATTCGGCGGCGGATTCTCGATCGAGGATGTGCAGGCGGCCGTGCAGCGCGCCCATGGCCGGCACGACCCTGGCGGCCACCTGCGGATCGCGGGTGATCAGACTGGCCACCAGGCTGCCCTTGCCGCGGGCGGCGAGGGCGATGGCTTCGTCGATGTCGTCGTAGGCCATCAGGGTGCTCACCGGGCCGAAGGCCTCGATGTCGTGCGCGCCGCCTTCGCCGTGCGGGTCGCGGCTGCGGAGCAGGGTCGGGGCGAAGAACGCACCTTCGTTGACGCCGTCGCCACGTGGGGCGAAGCCATCCTTGGCGCCGAAGACCAGCTCGCTGGATTTGAGCAGCGCCTCGACGCGCTCGGCGACGTCGGCCTGCTGGGCGTGGGAGGCCAGGGCGCCCATCTTCACGCCTTCCACCGACGGGTCGCCGATCACGACCTTGGCCAGGCGCTCGCGCAGGCGCTCGGCCACGGCGTCGATGTGCCTGGCCGGTACGATGGCGCGACGGATGGCGGTGCATTTCTGCCCGGCCTTGACAGTCATCTCGCGGGCCACTTCCTTGACGAAGAGGTCGAACTCCTCGTCGTCCGGAGTGACGTCCGGGGCGAGGATGGCGCAGTTCAGTGAGTCGGCCTCGGCATTGAACGGCACCGAGTGGCGGATCAGGTTGGGGTTCACGCGCAGCTTGGCGGCGGTGTCGGCCGAACCGGTGAAGGTCACCACGTCCTGGCCCTGCAGGCGGTCGAGCAGGTCGCCGGTGCCGCCGATGATCAGCTGCAGGCTGCCCGCCGGCAGCAGGCCGGATTCGTGCATCACACGGACGGCGGCTTCGGTGATGTAGCTGGTGGCGGTGGCCGGTTTGACGATGCACGGCATGCCGGCGAGGAAGCTCGGGGCGAACTTCTCCAGCATCCCCCAGATGGGGAAGTTGAAGGCATTGATGTGCACGGCGATGCCGCCGCGCGGCACCAGGATGTGGCTGCCCGCGAACTTGCCGGTCTTGCCCAGCGCAATGGCCGGGCCTTCATGGACGACGTTGCCCGAGGGCAGCTCGCGCCCACCGACGCCGGCGTAGGCGAACAGGGTGCCGGCGCCGCCTTCGATGTCGATCCAGCTGTCGGCGCGGGTGGCCCCGCTGTGGCGGGAGATCTCGTAGAGCTGCTCCTTGCGCTCGGTCAGGTACAGCGCCAGGGCCTTCAGGCGCTGTGCGCGCTGCTGGAAGTCCATTGACATCAGTTCTTTCAGGCCCTGCTCGCGGGCGTAGGCGACGGCTTGCGCGAAGTCCAGCGCCTCTTCGTGGGTGCGCGCCACGGTCTGGCCGTTGAGCGCGCTACGCAGCGCCTGGGCGCCATGCTGGCCGACCCAGCGGCCGCCGATGAAACTTTGCAGGATTGGCTCTTGGGCCATGGTTGTCTTCCTCCGGATCGCTACGCAAGGGTGCCGGTGTTAGCCGGTGACCGCCGCGCCGGATGGGCGTCGGCGGCGCGTTGTTCGTTGGCGGGATCGAGCCGCCGGATAAGGTTCGCCGGGGCCTTGCGGGCCGTAGGCGGTGGAGCAGTTCCTTGTAGGAGCGAGCTTGCTCGCGACCCGATTGGCACCGGCGCTACCGGCGGATCGCGGACAAGGTCCGCTCCTACGAGAGCGGCACCTGGCTCAACCTGTAGGAGCGGACCTTGTCCGCGAATCCTTCTGCGCACGCCGACGCAACGGCAGAGTGCGGGTTCGCGAGCAAGCTCGCTCCTACGAAAAGCCAGGTCAGAGCTGGTCGAAATCGAGCACCACGTCGTCGCTGATCGGGTACGCCTGGCAGCTCAGCACGTAGCCGGCCGCCACTTCGTAGTCTTCCAGGGCGAAGTTGCTGTCCATTTCCACCTCGCCGGAAACCACCTTGCACTTGCAGGTCGAGCACACGCCGGCCTTGCAGGAGTAGGGCAGTTCCGCGCCGTGTTCATTGCCGGCGTCGAGCACGCTGACGCTGTTGCGAGCCAGTTCGAAGGACAGCTCGCGGCCATCGCTGATCACGGTCACCCGGCTCTTTGCGCTGTCGGTCGCGGCTGCTGCCTGGCGGGCCTCGCGCCTGCCCTCGTTGCCAGCGGCAGCGAAGAGTTCGAAGTGGATGCGCTCGGCCGGCATGCCGTTGCCCTTGAGCTGGTCGCGCACGGTCTCGGTCATCGCCTGCGGGCCGCAGATGAAGGCGGCGTCGAGGCTCTTCACGTCGAGCCAGCGGCTGAACAGCTGGCCGCACTTGTCGGCGTCGATGCGGCCGTTGTAGAGGTCCACGTCCTGCTGTTCGCGGCTGAACACGAAGATCAGGTTGAGGCGCTGCAGGTAGCGGTTCTTCAGGTCTTCGAGCTGTTCGCGGAACATCGCGGCGTTGCTGGAGCGGTTGCCGTAGAGCAGGGTGACGCGGCTGTGCGGCTCGGTCTGCAGGGTGGTCTTGACGATCGACAGGATCGGCGTAATGCCGCTGCCGGCGGCGACCGCCAGGTAGTTGCCGTGGCGCGCGGGGTCCAGCTGGACGTTGAAATGGCCGGCCGGCGGCATGACCTCCAGGCTGGCGCCGGCCTTCAGGGCTTCGTTGGCATAGGCGGAGAAACGCCCGCCGGGTACGCGCTTGATTGCCACGCGCAGTTCGCCGTCATTGACGCCGCTGCAGATGGAGTAGGAGCGGCGTACTTCCTCGCCGTCGAGCTGGGTGCGCATGACCAGGTGCTGGCCGTGCTGGAAGCGGAAGCTGTCCGCCAGCTCCGCCGGGACGTCGAAGGCGATGGACACGGCGTCGCGGGTTTCCGCGCGCACTTCCTTGATTTTCAGGCTGTGGAACTTGCTCATTGTTCTTCTCCGGCGGCGCCGCCGCTCAGATGCACTTGAAGTAATCGAACGGCTCGCGGCAGTCCACGCAGCGGTACAGCGCCTTGCAGGCGGTGGAGCCAAACTCGCTGAGCTGCTCGGTGTGCAAGCTGCCGCATTGCGGGCAGCGCACCTCCAGGGTCTCGCCCAGCAGGCTGCGCTTGCTGGTGCTGCCAGCGGGAGGGGCGATGCCGTAGTCGCGCAGCGCCTCGCGGCCGCTGTCGCTGATCCAGTCGGTGGTCCAGGCCGGGTTCAGCCGGCGCTCCAGTTGCGGCGCGGCGAAGCCGGCTTGCTCCAGGGCGTGCTGGATGTCCTGCTCGATGACCTCGGTGGCCGGGCAGCCGGAGTAGGTCGGCGTGACCACCACGTGCAGGTGCCCGTCCTGCCAGTCGAGCCCGCGCACGATGCCCAGCTCGACGATGCTGACCACCGGCACTTCCGGGTCCATCACCGCGCCGAGCACGTTCCAGGCGCGGCTGAGGTCATCAGCCGTGCCGGCTCGCGCGCCGCGGTCGCTGGTAATCAGCTCACCAGGTCGCATCGGGGTAGGCCCGCTGGAGGAACTGCATCTCGGCCAGGAGAATGCCCAGGTGCTCGGTGTGCACGCCGCGACGGCCGCTGAGGTAGAAGTTCACCGCGGGCTCGGGCAGCGGCAGGGTCGCGGCGGCGAAGATGTCGGCGACCTTGGCCTTCCAGGCGGCGGCGAGTTCTTCCGGGTTTGGTGCCACGCCTTCGGCGAACAGGCGTCGCTCGATGTCATCCGCATTGCACAGCTCAACGGTGAAGCGCCACACCTGCGGGATAGCCGCGAGCATGCGCGCATGGCTTTGCTCAGTGCCGTCGCCCAGCCGCTGCATCCATTCGCCGGAGCGGCGCAGGTGGTAAGTGACTTCCTTCAGGCCCTTGGCGGCGATGGCGGCGATGCGTTCGTCGCTGGAGGTGCTCAGGGCGTGCAGTACGTGGAAGTGCCAGGCGTCATAGAGGAACTGCTTGGTGATGGTCACGGCGAAGTCGCCGTTGGGCTGCTCCACTAGCAGCAGGTTGCGGAACGCGCGCTCATCGCGGCGGAAGGCCAGGGCGTCGGCGTCGCGGCCGTCGTCCAGCAGTTCCACGGCGTACTCGTACCAGTTGCGCGCCTGTCCCACGAGGTCGAGGCCGACGTTCATCAGCGCCAGTTCTTCTTCCAGCGCCGGGGCGTGGCCGCACCATTCGCACAGGCGCTGGCCCTGGATCAGGGCGCTGTCGGCGAGGCGCAGCAGGTATTCGATCTTGTCGGAGTTCGGATTCATCGCGCGCGTCTCACATGTGGCCGACTTCGGGCGGCAGCTCGTAGAAGCTGGCGTGGCGGTAGACCTTGTCCTGCGACGGGTCGAACAACGGGTCCTTCTCGTCGGGGGAGGAGGCGGTGATCAGCGCGGAGGGCACGACCCACAGGCTCACGCCTTCGTTGCGGCGGGTGTACAGCTCGCGGGCGTTCTCGATGGCCATGGCGGCGTCGGCAGCGTGGACGCTGCCTACGTGCTTGTGATTCAGGCCGTGCTTGCTGCGCACGAATACTTCAAAAAGGGTCCACTCACTCATGGTGTTCTCCTGCTCATCCGGCATGAGCTGCTGCGCGTCGGCATAACGTCGTTGGAAACAGGCCCGGGCTTGCTCATTTACAAACGTAAACTCCGCGCCCGCGCCTGTTTCCGCCTGGTTCTGCTCTAGCTCGCCAGCTCAGAGGCGGAATTAGGCTGCGTCTTTCTTCTGTTGTTGTTTGCGGGCATAGGCGACCGCGGCTTCGCGGACCCAGGCGCCGTCTTCGATGGCCTTGCGGCGGGTGGCGACGCGCTCGGTGTTGCACGGCCCGTTGCCCTTGAGCACTTCGTAGAATTCTTCCCACTGGATGTCGCCGAAGTCGTAGTGGCCGCGTTCCTCGTTCCATTTCAGCTCCGGGTCCGGCGCGGTGCAGCCGAGCAGTTCGAGCTGCGGTACGGTCTGGTCGACGAAGCGCTGGCGCAGCTCGTCGTTGCTCTGCCGCTTGATCTTCCAGGCCATGGACTGGGCGCTGTTGGGGGAGTCGGCGTCGCTCGGGCCGAACATCATCAGCGCCGGCCACCAGAGGCGGTTGATGGCGTCCTGGACCATGTCCTTCTGCGCCTGGTTGCCGTGGCGCATCATGGTCAGGAGGATTTCGTAGCCCTGGCGCTGGTGGAAGCTCTCTTCCTTGCAGATGCGGATCATCGCGCGGGAGTAGGGGCCGTAGGAGGTGCGCTGGAGCACCACCTGGTTGACGATGGCGGCGCCGTCCACCAGCCAGCCCACCGCGCCCATGTCGGCCCAGTTCAGCGTCGGGTAGTTGAAGATGCTGGAGTACTTGGCCTTGCCGGAATGCAGCTTGGCGATCTCGGCGTCGCGTTCGGCGCCCAGGGTTTCCATGGCGCTGTAGAGGTAGAGGCCGTGGCCGGCTTCGTCCTGGATCTTCGCCATCAGCTGCAGCTTGCGCTTCAAGGTCGGTGCGCGGGTCACCCAGTTGCCCTCGGGCAGCATGCCGACGATCTCGGAGTGGGCGTGCTGGGAAATCTGCCGGATCAGCGTCTGGCGATAGGCGTCGGGCATCCAGTTCTTCGCCTCGATCTTGATCTCGGCATCGATCTTTTCCTGGAAGGCGCGTTCCTCGGGGGACATCTCCTCCAGCGCCTTGATGCGCTTCACGCCGGTCTCAACCAGTTGTGCGTACATGCTGCGTCTCCAGCCTTTTGTCTTGTTCGTGGGACGGCCTTGGCCATGGCTGTAGTTTTAAATGATACAGAAAAGAATGTCTAACGATAAATGATGTGTCGTAAATGGATTTTGTATCGCTTTGGCGAGTTTTCCGGGTGTTGCCCAGGCTGAAACAGCACAGTGTAAGGGCGCTATTTCGGTGAAATGTGCAGAAATAAGAAGAGATGCGAACTCGATGAGCCGTTCAGGTGCGACGCTTCCGGTTCGTAGGATTACGCATTGAAAAATGCGACGTGATACGAATGCTCGTATTGCCTTGGTATTTTTTGCGGAGGAATTTCAGGATTCTGTAGGAGCGAGCTTGCTCGCGAACCCGCTGGCCGGTGACTCTGGAGTCAGGCGGTTCGCGAGCAAGAACTGGGCGTCCCCCTCGGTCCTACGAAAAAGCCATAGGCGTCAGGCTTGGACGATCACCTCGAAGCCGCCGAAGATCATGCGTTGCCCGTCGAAGGGCATGTCGCTGAATTCGGTCTTCATCCGCGGGTCTTCCATGAACTTCTTCATGCCCGCGTCGCGCGCTTCCTTGCTCGGCCAGGTGATCCAGGAGAACACCACGGTCTCGTCCTCCTTGAGCTTCACGGCCATGGGGAAGGAGGTCACCTTGCCCTCGGGCACGTCGTTGCCCCAGCACTCCACGACGCCAAGCGCGCCGTACTCCTTGAACATCGCAGCTGCCTTGCGCGCCACCTCTATGTAGCGCTCGCGCTTGGCAGTGGGAACCGGTACGAGGAAGCCATCGACATAGTTCATCGTTCATCTCCTGCGGGTGGGCATGCGGCCGGATGCCGCCTGCTTTTGAGGAATAGTCGAAGGGCGGGGTGGGGGATCGACAG
>NZ_JBGLYK010000018.1:0-49702 GCF_047304025.1 Pseudomonas sp. Pseusp97
AAAACCCCCATCCCTCAACGCCCCGTGGGCTCGCATATTTTAAAAACACACCGGCCGGCCCCGGGATGGCCCGACAGCGCGTGCCCCTGAAACTTCGATTCAACGAGGGAATTTTTCGCCTAAGCGAAAAACCGGATGTCCGGGGCAAGACCTTTGCCTTCTTTGGGTGGGGCGGCCATCCGTAGTTTGCCAAAGAAGGTCGCCCGAGGGGGCGAAACGAGAAGTGCAGACGTACGCCGAAGCGGCGCTGGAACCCCTGGCCAACGTAGCTGACCTGCCACACCAGAGCGAAAGAGAACGCCGGCCCTTTCGGCGGATCGCGGGCATGCCCCTCCTACAGGGAGCTCTTGCGCCGACCACAGCCCCCGAAAACCTGACATTTCAATCAATTTTCCCTCACCGCCCCGGTCGCGCAGCACTAGCTGCTATGCTTTGCAGCTCGAAGAAATGGTGGACCCGCGATGACGGCGATGACTTCCCAGACGAACGAACGCCCGGGCATCTCGCCCGCGCTGGCGGCGTTGCGCGCTGCGACCCATGCGCTGCACGCCGATCTCGACAGCCGCTCCCCCCTCACCGGCCCGCTGACCCACGCCGCCTACCTCGAGCATGCCGCCCGCGTGCTGGGCTGGATGCGTCCGCTGGAGCAGGCCCTCTGGCCGCTCTGGCCCGATGCCGGGGATGCCGCCCTGCGCTGCGGCAAGAGCCTGTGGCTCCAAGCCGACCTGCAGGCCGGCGCGCACGCCATCCAGCGCTTGGCCGACTGCCCTGTCGCGCCGCACCCCCAATGCCTCGCCGAAGCCTTCGGCATCGCCTACGTCGCCGAAGGCGCAACCCTGGGCGGACGCGTGCTCTACAAGCGCCTCAAGGCCACTCTCGCCCCGCTGCCGCTGCGCTGGCTGCAGGGGTACGGCGAGCACACCGGCGAACGCTGGGGCACCTTCCAGCGCCTGCTGGCCGAACACGTCACTACGGCCGAGGACATCGCCCTTGCCCAGGGCGCCGCAGTACGCGCCTTCACCTCGTTCCGCGACTGGGTGCTGGTCGCCGCGCCGAGCCACGCGGACCACGCATGAGCGAGCAGCCGGTCACCCTCGCCAACTGCGAGGACGAACCCATCCATGTGCCGGGCGCGATCCAGCCGCACGGCGCGTTGATCGCCCTCGACGATCAGGGTTGCGTGCTCGGCTGCAGCGATAACCTGGGCACCCTGCTCGGCATCCGCGCCACGCTGGGCGAGCCCCTGGACGAAGCGGACGTCGGCCCCGGCGTGCTGTCGATGCTTGCCGAAGGCCTGCGCGAGGAAGGCCCCTGGGTGAACAGCGTGGAAGCACGGATCAACCGGCGCTTCTTCGATGTGATCGGCCACAGCCACGCCGGTGTGCGCTACCTGGAGTTCGAACGGCGCGCAGCCGGCACCGCCTCCTTCACCAGCTTCGCCCTCAATGCCCAGCGCCTGGTCAGCCAGCTGCAGCTGCGCAATGACGTGGAAAGCCTGCTGGTGAGCGTTACCGAGGAAGTGCGGCGGATGACCGGTTACGACCGCGTCATGGCCTACCGCTTCAAGGAAGACGACTCCGGCGAGGTGGTTGCCGAGTCCCGCCGCGAGGACCTGGAAAGCTACCTGGGCCAGCGCTATCCGGCTTCGGACATTCCCGCCCAGGCGCGCCGTCTCTACCTGCAGAACCCGGTGCGGCTGATCGGCGACGTGGCCTACCAGCCGGTGGCAGTGCGTCCGACACTCAACCCGCAGAGCCGCCAGCCGTTCGACCTGAGCTTCAGCACGCTGCGCAGTGTTTCGCCGATCCACTGCGAGTACCTCTCCAACATGGGCGTGCATGCGTCGATGAGCATCTCCATCGTGGTCGGGGGACGCCTGTGGGGGCTGTTCTCCTGTCACCACATGAGCCCGAAGCTGGTGCCCTACCCGATCCGCATGTCCTTCCAGGTGTTTTCCCAGGTGTGCAGCGCCCTGGTCGAACGCCTGGAACAGAGCCGCATGAGCGAACTGCTGCGCCAGGCCTCGGAGCGCCAGCAGGCGCTGCTGCGCCGCGCCCGCGATGCCGACGACCTGCTCAGCGCCCTGACCCGCCCTGGCGCCAGCGTCGCCGACCTGCTGCCCTGCGATGGCGCGGTGGTGATGCTGGGCGGGCGCGCCAGCAGCATCGGCGGCGACTTCGAGGACCTTGCCGTATCGATCATTGCGCAGCTGCAGCGCGACGAGGAGCTCGACCTGTTCCACAGCGACCGCCGCCTGGAGCTGAGCGACGACCGCAACGACCCGCGCTACTGCGGCGTCATGGCCATCCGCTTTCACCGCCAGGAGTCAGGCTGGATCGTCTGGCTGCGCATGGAACAGGTGCACCGCATCCGCTGGGGCGGCAAGCCGGAGAAGATCCTCAGCACCGGCCCTTCCGGCCCGCGCCTGACGCCGCGCGGCTCGTTCGAGGCCTGGGAGGAAGTGGTGCGCGGGCGCTCCATGCCATGGACCGGCATCGACCTCAGCATCGCGGAGAAGCTGCGCACCGAGCTGGTGGAGCTGTGCCTGAACCGCGCCGGCGAGATCGACCGCATGCGCCAGCGCCTGATCGCCGTGCTCGGCCACGATCTGCGCAACCCGCTGCAGTCGATCTCCATGGCCGCGGCCATGCTCTCCTCCAGCGACGTGCGCAACGCCGAGCTGCGCCAGCACATCACCTATTCCAGCAGCCGGATGGAACGGCTGATCAGCCAGATCCTGGAGATGAGCCGCTTGCAGAGCGGCGCGGGAATGACGGTGAAACCGGTGGACGCCGACCTCTCGCGGCTGGTCCACGATATCGTCCAGGAAACCGACGTGGCCTATCCGGGCCTGGCCATCGAAACCGCCATCGAGAACGGCGTGCAGGCGCACGTCGATCCGGACCGCTACCTGCAGGTGGTCGCCAACCTGCTGAGCAACGCGCGGCACCATGGCCGCCCCGGCCGCCCGGTGCTGGTGGAGCTGTGCCGCCAGGGCGAAATGGCGCGGCTGAGCATCCTCAACGAGGCGGAGACGCTGGACGAGGCGCGCCTGGCCAACCTGTTCGTCCCGTTCAAGCAGGAATCCGGCAGCCACGGCCGCAACAAGAGCGGGCTGGGCATCGGCCTCTACGTCTCGCAGGCCATCGTCCATGCCCATGGCGGTCGGATCGCGGTCGAACAGGCCGACGGCATCATCACCTTCAGCGTGCTGGTGCCGCTCAACCCCTGACTGCGGCTTTCCTTTCGTAGGAGCGAGCTTGCTAGCGAACCCCACCCGACACCGCGGCGAGGGTGGTTCGCGAGCAAGCTCGCTCCTACAAGGCATGATGCAAAACGGCGCCCCCGGGCGCCGTCTTCACCTCGGCAACAGCATCAGCGCAGCTGACTGTCCTTGCTGCCGCGACGGTTGTAGCCGGCGTAGTTCGCCTGCTCCTTGTCATGTTCGGTCTGGCACTTCACGCACAGGCGCACCCCGGGGATGGCCTTGCGCCGTGCCTCGGGGATCGGCGCATCGCACTCCTCGCAATGGGTCAGGCTCTCGCCCTTGGGCAACTGGTTGCGCGCCCGCGCGATGGCGTCCTCGATGGTGCTGTCGATCTGCTCCTGTACCGCTCCGTCGTTTGCCCAGCCACTGGCCATGGCGACCTCCCGTGCAAGCTTGGTGTGTCTTCACATATGCAGGGCCATGGCGGCGATTGCAAGGGCGATGGCGCGGGAAGCGACGAGTGCGTCGCCGGCAAAACCAGATGCGTCTTATGGCCTGGGCCGAAAGCCTTGCGAAGAATCGCCGGATTGCCGTCTGCCAGGAAACTTCCATGCGTTATGCCACCGCCCTGATCGCCAGCCTGTTGTTCGCCGGGCTGCTGCCGCGCGCCGCCAATGCCGACACCATCGATGCCAGCCTGCGAGATATGGAGCGCTACCTGCTGCTCTACAGCGCCACCGGCGACGAACGCTTCCTCTCGCGGCTCGATACCCTGGGCCAGGGCTTCGAGGAGCAGTTGACGCAGCAGAAGAACGCCGGCGCGCTGCAGGATCTCTGGCGGCTCTATCGCCAGACGCTGCAACAGGTACGGGACGCTTACAGCCTCAAAGGCGTGGACCTGCGCCAGGCCGTGGCGCGGACACAGGAAGTGGCGGGGCTGTTCGACAGCTTCATTCTCGCGCGCGAACCGGCGCCGCAAGGGCTGGCGGATGAACTGCGCGAACTGGCACTGCTGGAGGCCCGGCAAGCCAATCGCCGGCTGCTGGGACGGGACCTGGAGGACGCGGCGGAGCGGATCGGAGCACTGCAGGTGAAGATCGGCGAACGCCTGGCGGCGCTACCCGCCGGTGCCAGCCGGGACTCCCTGCTCTCGCGCTGGAGCTACCTGCGCAAGGCGGAGAAACCCGAAGGCACTCTGCTCCATCCCTTCAACGCCCAGGTCGAATACCTGCTGGCGCATCTGCCGACCGGTTGAGCGGCCCCAGACAGAACAAAACAGTACAGAACGAAACAGGACAGGCGGTCCTACTCCTTGACTTCCATGTATTCGCGCGCCCAGATCTGGTACTCCTCGGGCAGCGTGTATTTCTTCGCCAGCTCGGATGCGGTCAGGTCGGAGGCGTGCACGCCGCGCTGCTCGCGCAGGCAGTCGTAGGTGGCCTTGATCGCGGCGAAGTAGGCGGCATGGCCGTCGACCACGATGCGCACACCCAGCTCGGCCAGGCGCGCGTCATCGCGCAGCTCGGGGTTGCCGTAGGAAACCAGCATCAGCGGCACGGACAGGTGGCGGGAGATGGCTTCCAGGTGATCGAAGTCGCGGATGCCGACCATGCAGATGCCGTCGGCGCCGGCAGCCTGGTACGCCAGGGTGCGGCGGATCACGTCGTCCACTTCCAGCACTTCGGCATTGGTGCGGGCGATGATCGCCATTTCCGAGTCGATGCGCGCTTCCAGCGCCGCGCGGATCTTGCCGACGCCCTCCTCGACCGGGATCAGGTCGGTGGACTTGCGGCCGAACTGCGCCGGCAGCAGGGTGTCCTCGATGGTCAGCGCGGCCACACCGGCGCGTTCCAGCTCGACGATGGTGCGCATGGTGTTCAGCGCGTTGCCGTAGCCGTGGTCGGCATCGGCGATCACCGGCAGGCGGGCGACACGACCGATACGGGTGGCCTGTTCGGTGAATTCGCTCAGGGTGATCAGCGCGAAGTCAGGCGCCGCCAGAACTTGTAGTGAAGCTACAGAACCGCCCAGGATGCCCACCTCGAAACCCAGGTCGCCGGCGATGCGCGCCGACATGGGGTCGAACACCGAAGCGGTGTGATAGCAGGCTGAAGAATTCAGTAAGGCGCGGAATTCCTTGCGCAATTCGTGGAAGGAGGCTCTGTGCATGGTGGGATCCAACTGCGGGTACGGGGTGGGAGAACGGAAATCAGATAGTGGAGAACTCTTGTAGGAAAACTACAGGAACACAATGTAGCAAAACTACAAGCTACTCCCCAAGCCCTCTTTGCCACCATAGTCTTCCGACGGATACCCTGATTTTCCAAAAGCGCTCGCGTACACTGCGCGGCCGTTTTTTCTCCGGACACCCGCATCATGTTTCCGACCACTGCGGCCCGCGCCCTGGGCATCGACTTCGGCACCTCCAACTCCACCGTCGGCTGGTGGCGTCCGGACAGCGAACCGCTGATCGCCCTGGAAGACGACAAGATCACCCTGCCCTCGGTGATCTTCTTCAACGTCGAGGAACGCCGTCCGGTGTACGGCCGCCTGGCCCTGCACGAATACCTGGAAGGCTACGAAGGCCGCCTGATGCGTTCGCTGAAGAGCCTGCTGGGTTCCTCGCTGCTGAAAAGCGAGACCACCGTGCTGGGCAGCGCCATGCCGTTCAAGGACCTGCTCGGGCTGTTCATCGGCGAGCTGAAGAAGCGCGCCGAAGCCGTCGCCGGGCGTGACTTCGAATCCGTGGTGCTGGGCCGTCCGGTGTTCTTCGTCGACGACGACCCCAAGGCCGACCAGGAAGCCCAGGACACCCTCGTCACAGTCGCACAGAAGCTCGGCTTCAAGGACGTCTCCTTCCAGTACGAACCCCTCGCCGCGGCCTTCGACTACGAGCGCAGCATCGAACGCGAAGAGCTGGTGCTGATCGTCGACATCGGCGGCGGCACCTCCGACTTCTCGCTGGTGCGCCTGTCGCCGGAACGCCGCGAAGTGGCCGACCGCCAGAGCGACATCCTCGCCACCGGCGGCGTGCACATCGGCGGCACCGACTTCGACAAGCAGCTGAGCATCCAGGGCGTGATGCCGCTGTTCGGCTACGGCAGCAGGATGAAGAGCGACGCCTTCATGCCGACCAGCTACCACCTCAACCTCGCCACCTGGCACACCATCAACGCGGTATACGCGCAGAAGTCCCAGCTGGCGCTGCAGAACATGCGCTACGACATAGTCGACGCTACCGGCATCGACCGCCTGTTCAAGCTGATCGAGCAGCGCGCCGGGCACTGGCTGGCGATGCAGGTGGAAGCCAGCAAGATCGAGCTGTCCGACACCCAGCGCCGCGACATCGACCTTGCGCGCATCGAGCCGGGCCTGGTCGCCGAGCTGAGCCGCGAGCTGTTCGAAAGCGCCATCGGCCCGCTGCTGGAGCGCGTGCGCGGCAGTATCACCGAGCTGCTCAATTCCGCCGACGTGGACCCGGCGCGGGTCGACACCGTGTTCTTCACCGGCGGCTCCTCCGGCGTCCCGGCGCTGCGCCAGAGCGTGGCGGCGATGCTGCCCAACGCCCGTCACGTCGACGGCGACCGTTTCGGCGGGATCGGCAACGGCCTGGCCATCGAGGCGATGAAGCGCTACGGCTGAGCGGCCGCTCACTGACGGAAGTGCCGCCATGCGCTAGTGTGGCGGTATTGCCCCTCGCGCCCGGAGTCCGCCATGCGCCCCGTCCAACTGACCAGCCTGCTGCTCCTGTCTGCCGCGCTCAGCGCCTGCGGCCTGGGCGAGACCGCCGCCACCGCGGCCACCACCGCCAACCTGCAGGCCCAGCAGGCGCAACAGGCCCAGCAGCAGATGCAACAGCTCAAGCAGCAGATCGATGCGGCCAACGTGCAGAACCAGCAGCGCCTGGACGACGCCCTCAAGGACGCGCAATGACATCCGCCAAACAATTTCTTGAACGCAGCGCGAAGGTCCAGGTTCCAAGATGAGCGAGTGAGTTGCTCAACCAAGGAGAACACCATGTACAAGCGATCACTGCTGGCGCTGTTGGTACTGGCCTCGGTGGCGGGCTGCGCTTCCACCAAGGTGCAGAACCCGGTCAACTACATCACCTATCGCGACGAGCCGCTGGTGCGGAACGTCGAGAAGGGGATGAGCCAGGAAGAAGTCCTGAAGATCGGCGGCACGCCGTCTTCGACCCAGAAGCGGCTGATGAAGCCGGGCAGTTGCAACAGCTACATCCTCAGCAAGGACGGGCAGCAACAGCCCTTCTACGTGAGTTTCGATGGCAGCGGCCGGGTGGATGGCTCGGGCTTCCTGACCTGCTCCGAGCTGGACCGCCACGAGCGCGACTACCAGCCGTGACAGCCTCCGGCCGGTGATACCAGGCCCTCGCCCGTCGGCGGGGGCTTTTTCATGGACCGCGGCCCTTCCCGCCACACCGGAATATTCCCGCCGCGCAGTGGCCGGCTATCATCCGAGCAGCCACCTCAGGAGCCGACCATGAAATACCGCATCATCGAACTGCCCGCTTTCCAGGTCGTGGGCATGGACTATCGCGGCAGTGCACCGGGCGACAGCATCGGCCAGCTGTGGCAGCGCTTCCTCCCGCGCGAGCAGGAAATCGTCGCCAGCGCGACGGACAGGACCGCCTATGGCGTCTGTACCCAGCTGCCGGGCGGCGAGTTCCACTACATCGCCGGCCTGCCGGTCGACCCCGGTGCCGCGGTGCCCGAGGGCATGACGAGCTTCGAGGTGCCTGCGCAGAAGTACGCGGTGTTCACCCACATTGGGCCGGTCAACACCATCGCCGACAGCTTCCAGGCCATCTATTCCAGCCTGCTGGCCCGCCACGGCCTGGAGCCGAAGAAAGGCGTGGACCTGGAGCGCTACACCGAGCGCTTCCTCGGCCCGCAGGACCCGGACTCCGAGACCGACCTCTACGTGCCGATCTATTAGGCCGACGCGCCCGACGATCGCGTTCGCAGTCCGTTCCTGCGCGAAGCACGGCATTACCGGAAGGCGTAGGAGCGGACCTTGTCCGCGAAATGCTTCGCGGCGGATTCCCTGTGTTTCGGAGAGCATTCGGGTCAGGCGCCCGCTTCGAGAAGCTTCATCCCTGAACGCGTTGGTGTGGCGCCAAGACTTCGCGGACAAGGTCCGCTCCTACGGGGATGCTCCCGGCGTTGCACAGGTCCGTAGGGCGCATAACGCGCCAGCGTTATCCGCCGCGAGGCAATCGGCGGATAACCCGTTCCGGGTTATTCGCCCTACGGGCTGAACCGCCGGTAGGGCTTTTTTGTAGGAGCGAGCTTGCTCGCGAACCGATTTCCCGGCAGTCACAGTGCCGAGATGTTCGCGAGCAAGGGCTAGGCGCCCCCCTCTGCCCTACAGGCTTCACTTGCGCTTCGCCGGAGCCGGCGCTTTTGCAGGCTGCTTCATCTGCTCCAGCAAGGCGGCGCACTGGTTGTCGTCCTGCTTGCTCGGCGCGATCAGCGCCAGCAGCGCGGCGGCCGGCGCAACCGCCACGCCGAGGGCGACCATCCCCGCACCGCGCGCCGCCAGCGGCACCACGTGCACCCCGGCTTTCGGATTCTTGAAGGTGCCCTGCACATAGAGCGGCGAGCGCAGCGAGAAGATGCGCACGCCCTTGCTCTGCGGAGTGATGTCCAGGTCGAGCTGCTCGTTGGCGAAATTCGCCGTGCCATCCACCGTGATGATCGCGTTCTCGGTGTCGAAGGCGAACACCCGCGGCTTGGCCAGACCATTGGTGATGCCCACGTCGGCCGCGGCGCAATTGATCTTCACCTCGTCATCGCCGAACAGCTTGTTCACCACGTAGTTGCCGACGTTCAGCCCGGCGATCTCCATCAGGCTGCGGCTGATGCGGCCATCGTTGATCAGCAGCTTCATCTCGCCGTTGGCGCCCGCGAGGATGGTTGCCACCGAATTGCCGGTGCCGGTGAGGACCGCATCGCCGTTCAGCTCGCCGAAGCTGGACTGCATCGGCGCGAAGCTGGGGAACAGCTCCTTGAGCTTGAAGCTGCGCGCCTGCAGCTGGACCTTGCTCTGCAGCGGCGTCTTGCCGCCGTCCAGGCGGATGTGCGAATCCAGCGTGCCGCCGGCCACGCCGAAGCGCAGCGGCTCCAGGGTCAGCAGGCCGTCGTTGAGCACCAGGTGGGTAAAGAGGTCGCTGATCGGCAGCTTGTCGCTGTGCACGATGCGCTTGCCGGTGAACTCCACGTCGGCATCCATGGCGCGCCAGCGCTCGGTGCGGAACTCCTCCACCGGCAGCACCTTGTCCGCCGGCTGGCGGGTGCTCTGGCCGCGCGCCTGTTTTTCCTTGTTGGAATCGGCGCCGATCAGCGGGCCGAGGTCGGCCATGCGCAGCTGCTCGGAGCGCAGCTTGCCGGAGAGCTTGGGCCGCGGCTGGCGATTGACGAACAGCAGGTCGCCATGCAGGTCGCTGTCGCCGACCTTGCCGTTGAAGTTCTCGTAGTGGAACTGCGCCCCGGCCGGGTCATGCAGCTCGGCCTTCAGGCGGCCATCGGTCTCGTAGGCCGGCGTATCGGGCAGGGTCACGCCGGTGAGCGGGAAGAGATTGGCCATGCTGGTGCCGGCCAGCTTCAGGCGCAGGTCCAGGGCGCCGAGGTTCAGCGGGTCGATCAGCGTGCCGACGATGCTCGCACGGGTGCTGCCGGCAGACACGTCCGCCTGTACCGGGAAAGGCTTGGCCGCATCCTGCAGGGCAAGCATGCCGCCGACCTTGCCCGAGCCATTGAGCGGCAGGCCCTTGTACTGGCCCTTGAGCTTCCAGCCAAACACGTAGTCCTGGGTCCCGGCCTTGTCACCGCCAGCGAGCGCCTTGCCCGCCAGCTGGCCGAAGGGCACCGGCTTGCCCAGCGGGTCAACCAGCAGCTCGAGGCGGGTCTTCAGGCTCTGGTCATCGAGGGTGACGCTGCCCTTGTCGAAGCCGATCTCGCCGATGTCCAGCGTCCACGAGGACTTCTCGGGCATGGCGTTCGGGTCCTCCTCCTTCTTCGGCAACTCGAAGGTCCAGGTCGCACGCCCATCCGCGAGCCGCAGAAGATCGGCGCTGGGGCGGGTGAGGACGATCTGCGGAATGCGCACGGTCTGCCAAAGCAGCGGCAGAGGGGCAAGTCGGAATTCAACTTTCTCCAGGCTGGCGAACCGATTCTGGCTCGAGCGCGTCTTGCCCGCCGCCCAGTCGGGATTGCTCAGGGTGATATCGGCGGCGCTGAAGTGCGGCCACGGCACATAGGCGCGCCAGCCGCCCTCCGCAGGTTCCGTGCGCCAGAACACCTGCAGGTCGCCGTTGATGGCGAAGGGGCGACCCAGCTCGGTGGACACTTTCTCATTGATGGTCGGCTTCAGCCGGTTCCAGTCGAAGGTGGCGATGAACACCACCAGCGCAGCGATCACCGCGACGAAACCGAGGAAGACCCAAAGGCAGATTCTTTTCCCGCGCGTCATATCCGAAAACTCCCTGCTTGCCGCGTCGGTGGCAGCAGCGGTACCCCCGCACCGCTGCCGATAATCGTCGGCCGCCTGAGCATGCCGGGCCGGCATTCTCCCTTGGCCTGTCGTCTTGGACCAGCATAGCCAGCCGATGGCTCCCGTTAACTGCGCGGCAATCGCGCGCCGGCAGCCGGCCTGGCAGAAAAATCAAACTTTCCGGCGGCATCCGGACTCACACCCTTGTGACCCGAATCGTGCCGCGCGCCAACGCAGCGCCGGCCCGTCACAAGCCCCGCCGTAAGGAGACAACTGATGAACCAGGCACAACTGAGCGACGTCCAGACACTGCGCGAACGCGCGCGCCGCAACATCGAAGAAGGCGCCGTGACCGAGGGCTATCATGCCGACCGGGAGACCGTGCTGCGGCTGCTCAACGAGGCGCTGGCCACCGAACTGGTGTGCTACCTGCGCTACAAGCGCCATTACTTCATGGCCACCGGCCTGAAGGCCAGCGTGGCCGCCGCCGAGTTTCTCGAGCACGCGGGCCAGGAGCTGCAGCACGCCGACCAGCTGGCCGAGCGCATCATGCAGCTGGGCGGTGAGCCGGACTTCAACCCCAACGGGCTGACCCAGCGCTCCCATGCCGAATACGTGGCCGGCGCCAACCTGCGCGAAATGGTGACCGAGAACCTGGTCGCCGAGCGCATCGCCATCGACAGCTACCGCGAGATCATCGTCTACCTGGGCGACGCCGATCCGACCACGCGCCGCTTGTTCGAGGAGATCCTCGCCCAGGAGGAAGAGCACGCCGACGACATGGCGGACATCCTGCAAGATCTCCAGTAACCCTCTCCATTGCCCCTCATCGAAGCCCGGCTCCGGCCGGGCTTCGTGCTGTCTGCGCCGACGCCAGGAGCAACTGTCTTAACTGGCCCTTCCCTCTCCCTGACCCTGACGGCGCGCCCCGCTCCAAAGGGAAAGGGGACTGGATCGGTGCCGGTTGAAACTGCAGCGTCAGGCGGCTCGGATGGCTCCCTCTCCCTTCAGGGAGAGGGCGGGGGAGAGGGAATCCCCCTGCGCGATACTCAGCCAGGAGCGGATTTTATCCACGCTTTCCACCGGAGCGGATGTATCGCGGACGGAGTCCGCTCCTACGATCCCTGGGGCGCCGGCGCATGCCCATCAGGTTCAAGGCCCCTAGCGGCTGCCACCCCTCATCCCAGAGCCTTTCCTCGCGCTCCGGCTCGATAAACATCTATTAATACGATATTACCAATCACGCCGATAGCGCCCATCGAAGGCGTTGATACAAGTCATCTTTAAAAAATAACTACATGATTTTAAAGTATATTTACAACAATCATCGGCATCGATAGCGACTATCTTCCGGCATCGTTTTCCAATCGATAATCCAGAACAGATACTGAGTCCGTGTCCAACGAACTCCCCACTCTTTCTGGAGCCGCATCATGAAACGCACCCTCGTACTTGGCTTTGCCCTTTCCGTACTTGCTGCCAATGCCGCTTTCGCCGGCTCCCAGCAGGAATCCCCTGTGATCAACGCCAGCCAGGTCCAGGTGCTGGCCCAGGACGGCGCCGAACGCACCCTGGATCAACAGCACAAGCAACTGGACGCCGCCAAGGCCCGTGTCGCTGAAAACGGTTCCAGCCAGTCGGTGGATCGCCTGATTCAGAAAATGAATGTCGCCGAGAATGGCTCCAGCCAGACCGTCGACCGCCTGCACCAACAACTGGGCGTCGCCGAAAACGGCTCGAGCAAATCCGTCGACCGCCTGCACAGCGAGATGAGCGTTGCCGAAAACGGTTCAAGCCAGTCGGTCGACCGCCTGCACAAGGCCATGAACGTCGCCGAAAATGGCTCCAGCCAGACCGTCGACCGCCTGCACCAGCAACTGGGTGTGGCTGAAAACGGTTCGAGCAAATCCATTGACCGCCTGCACAGCGAGATGAGCGTTGCGGAAAACGGTTCGAGCCAGTCGGTCGACCGCCTGCACCAGGCAATGAACGTCGCCGAGAATGGCTCCAGCCAGACCGTCGACCGCCTGCACAGCGAAATGAGCGTGGCTGAAAACGGCTCCGCGCACACCGTCGACCAACTGCACAGCAACATGGTCGCCGAATCGGGTGGCGATACCGTCTTCGATGCCCACCTGAAGGCGTAACGCTCCCGGCAGTACACCGCAAGGTGAGAGAAAAGCCCGGCCCCGCCGGGCTTTCTTATCGCTGGAAACCCGCGAAACCCCGCCGTCGATAACAGGCCAGCCGTGATTTGTAACGGCGTCTTGCCTGAAACCTCCTGAAAAACGCCGAAAAACACCGCCCTAGAGCGGTTTTTGTCGTTCCATCATTGACGGCGATAGTAGAAATTAGCCGGCTAAATAATCGACATCACTGATGCTCTGTATTACCCGGCATCGTTTTTAAATCGATTTATCCGAAGGGAAAATAGCCCCGTAGCCAGAACTTATCGCCCCCCTTTCGGAGCCACTGAACATGAAAACCAAGATCGCCCTCAGCCTTGCATTCACTTCCCTGATGACCGCCAGCGCCGTCTTCGCCGCGCCGGCCATCCTCAACAACGGCCCGCGCAGCACCGAGCAGCTTCAGCAACAGAGCGCCGAAGCCCGCGTTGCCGCCAACGGCGCCGAGCGCACCATCGATCGCCTGCACAAGCAGATGGGTGAAGGCCGCGTGGCCGACAACGGCTCGGAACGCACCATCGACCGCCTGCACAAGCAGATGGACGAAGCCCGCGTCGCCGACAATGGCTCCGAGCGCACCATCGACCGTCTGCACAAGCAGATGGATGGCGCCCGTGTGGCCGACAACGGTTCCGAGCGCACCATCGACCGCCTGCACAAACAGATGGATGACGTCCGTGTAGCCGAGAACGGTTCCGAGCACACCATCGACAAGCTGCACGGCAACATGGTCGCCGAATCCGGTGGCGACAGCGTGTTCGATGCCCACCTCAAGCGTGTTTCCTGATCCAGCGAAATACGCCGAACAGGCGAAAGAAAAGCCCGGCATCTGCCGGGCTTTCTCATTTGCGCCATCGCAAAGTTCGATCAGCTCTTCGCTTCACCGGCATCCGGCTCGCCATCGGAGCGCCCAATGCTCGGCGGCGCATCCACCACCAGATCTTCCGGCACTTCCTCGACGCGCGGGTCCAGCGCCGCCGCCATCGGGCTGACGGTGTCGGGCATGGCCACGTGGTGCAGCGGCGCCTCGTCGACGCGGTGCGCGCCGGTCACCCGCTTGGGCTGTACCCAGAAGATCAGGATCAGCGCATAGGCCGACACCAGCATGTAGAACATGCCCGGCCCGAAGTGGCGCATCATCGCGCCGGCGAACAGCGGGCCGATGCAGGCGCCGACACCATAGGTGGTCAGCAGCATGGCCGACAGCGCCACGCGGCGGGACTGTTCGACATGGTCGTTGCCCAGGGCCACGGCCAGCGGATAGAGGGTGAAGAGCAGCATGCCGGTGACGAACCCGTTCACCAGCAGCAAGGTGTACGGCAACTCGATCAGCCCCCACATCGGCACCGCCGCCAGGCACAGCAGCAAGGCGTTGGCACGGATCAGCCAGCTGCGGTTGACGCGGTCGGACAGCCAGCCCAGCGGCCATTGCGCGCAGAAGCCGGCCACGATGCACATGCCGACGAAGAAGCTCGACTGCGCGGTGTCCAGGCCGTTGCGCGCCGCGTACACCGGCGCAAGGCCGTAGAAGGCGCCGACCATCAGGCCGGCGACGAAGATGGTGCCCAGCGACTGCGGCACGCGCTTCCAGAAGAAGCCGATCTCCAGCGGCGCCGCCACCAGCTTGGCCGGGTGCACGCGGCGGGTCAGCGCCAGCGGGATCAGGCAGGACGAGAAGCAGATCGCAACCAGCAGCAGCGGCTTGTAATCCAGCGCCGGGCTCAGCGCCAGCAGGCCCTGGCCAACCACCAGGCCGGCGTCCACCGCCACCATGTAGCCGGCGAACACCTTGCCGCGCTGGTGCCCTTCGGCCTGCTCGTTGAGCCAGCTCTCGATCACCATGTACTGGTTCATCATCACCGCGCCCATCACGAAGCGCAGGACGATCCACACCTCCAGCTGGGAGACCAGCGCATGGATCAGCACGATCACCGTGGCCATGCCGGCGCAGGCGACGTAGGAGCGTATGTGGCCGAAACCGGCGATCAGCTTGTGGCCGAACTTGCCGCCACAGACCAGGCCGAAATAGTAGGCCGCCATCAGGCCGCCGACCCAGAGGTCGCTGACGCCTTCCTGGGTCAGGCGCAGGCCCATGTAGGTGGTGAACAGGCCGGAACCGGCGAGCATCAGCAGCGTGGCGGTGTAGAGCGCGGGAAACGTGACGAGCGGGCTGAACATGGCGAGTCCGGCAGGCAGAAGGGAATGGGAGTTTGGCGGCGCAAATCGGCCGTCCGGACATCGGACAGCGACGGTGAGGCAAAGATCACATGCCTTCACCGCTTCGCATTATGGTCGGCGGCCGGCGCGGCGGCTATCGGCCGCGCGCCCGCCGGGACCGGCCGGTCGGCAAGCCGGATGCCGGCATCGGGGAAGCGGATTGCGATCGTTGCGACATCATGACCGTCCATCCGAAAGCAACTTGTTGAAATTTATTGGAAATACTCAGGTCGTAGGGTGCACGCAGTTTTCAGGAGAACCCCACGTGAACCACGCAACCCGCAGCCTGCGAAAGACCCTCGACGCCGTCGCCGCCAACAACGAAGCCACGGCCCTGGAGGTCATGCGGGCAGTCGAACAGGTCCAGGACGACCTGCTCCGGCAGAAGCTGCTCAAGGCCATCCACCATCTCAACCAGGACGCCGCCGAGTTGCGCGCCCTGCGTGAAGAGATCGCCTCGCCGTTGACCCGCCGCGCCTGATCCGCGTCAGGCGATTGCCGGCTGTGTCGGTCGGCGATGGACCCAGATGCGCTTGAGCACGGTGGCGAACTGCGCCGACAGGCGGCCGCTGTTGTAGGTCTGGCCGTAGCGCGCAGCAATCGCCTGCACCTCCTTCGACAGCTGCGCATAGCGGCGCGCCGGCAGGTCCGGATAGAGGTGGTGCTCGATCTGGTGGCTGAGGTTGCCGGTGAGGATGTGGAACAGCGGCCCGCCTTCGAGGTTGCTCGATCCGCGCAGCTGGCGCAGGTACCAGTGGCCGCGCGTCTCACCCTGCAGCACCTCGGGCGGGAACACCGCCGCCTTCTCGGTGAAGTGGCCGCAGAAGATCACGGTGAAGGTCCACAGGTTGCGCATCAGGTTGGCGATGACGTTGCCCACCAGCACCGCGCCGAAGGCCCCGGTGAACAGGCCGAGCAGCGGGAACACCGCGTAATCCTTCACCCACTGGCGACCGACCTTGGCGTTGAACTGGCGCAGCAGCGGGCGCAATTCCTCCTTGCTCATCCGCCCCTTCACGTACTTGTCCAGGCGCAGGTGCTGTACCGCCACGGCGTACTGGAACAGCAGCGCCTGGAGGGTCACCCAGACCGGCTGCCAGCGGTAGAACGGCTTCCACCTCTGTTCGGGGAACAGCCGCACCACGCCATAGCCGACGTCGTCGTCCATGCCCAGCACGTTGGTGTAGGTGTGGTGCACGTGGTTATGCGTGTGCCGCCAGAAGTCCGCTGGGCCGACGATGTCCCACTCGTATTGCTGCCCCGAGAATTCCGGGTCGTTCATCCAGTCGTACTGGCCGTGCATGACGTTGTGGCCCAGCTCCATGTTCTCCAGGATCTTGCCCAGCCCGAGGAGGAAGGTGCCCAGCAGCCAGGTGGGCGGGAACCAGCCGGCCATCAGCAGCACGCGGCCGCTCCAGCAGCAGAAGCGCACCGCGGCGCGGATGCGGCGGATGTAACGGGCGTCCTGCTCGCCCAGGTCACGCAGGGTGCGCTGGCGCAGGGCGTCCAGTTCGGCACCGAAGGCCGCCAGTTCGGCGGCGCTGAGCTCGCGATCTTCGCGCATGGAGCCTCCTGGATCAGAGATCGAGCGTCAGGTCGCCCTGGGGCGCGCTGACGCAGATGCGGATGGGCTGGCCCGGCTCACTGAACAGCTCGCCGCTGCGCAGGTCGCGCACACACCCGCTGACCAGCGTGCAGGTACAGCTGGTGCAAACGCCCTGGCGGCAACCGTGGACCGGGCGCAGGCCATGGGATTCGGCCTGCTCCAGCAGACTGCGACGGCTGTCACCGCTTACCTGCAGCGCACTGCGGGCGAAGCGCAGGTTCACGGCTCTTGCCGGTTCGCGGTCGTCCCAGGCTGGCGGGCTGAAGCTTTCCACCTGCAGGCTGCGGCTGCTCGCGCCCAGCGTCTGGCGCACGCTCTCGACGAAGCCGCCGGGACCGCAGGCCAGCACGTGGCGGCCATCCAGGCCGGCCACGTGATCGCGCTGGAAGCGTCCGGCCAGCTCGCCATCCAGCGCCGCATCGCCGCTCAGCGCCCAGCGCAGTTCGAGGTTCGGGTACTGCCGCGCCAGCGCTTCCAGTCCGGCGACGAAGGCTTTCTGGCCACGCTGGCGGACGTAATGCAGCAGCGTGACAGGGCCGCTGTAGCCGCGCGCCAGCGCCTCGCGGAGCAGCCCGAGCAAGGGCGTCAGGCCGCTGCCGGCGGCCAGCAGCAGCACGCCGTGGTCATCGGTCGGCCAGCCCAGGTCGCCGTCGGGCTGACCCAGTTCCAGCACTTGGCCGACGCACAATTGTTGCAGCAGGAATGTGGAGATCCGCCCGCCCGGTTGCAGCTTTACCGCGAACTCCAGGCAGCCGTCCTCGGCGACGCGGGTCAGGCTGTAGCTGCGGCTATGGCGCACGCCGTCGCGCTCGACGAACAATTGCAGGTGCTGGCCGGGGCGCGCGCCGCGCCAGTGCGCGCTGGGGCGCAGGCGCAGTTCGAGCATGTCGTCCGCCACCCACTGCCGCGCCTCGACCCGCGCGAACACCCGCTGCAACGACCAGCCAGGGTTGCACGCGCGCAGCACGGCATCGACATCCGACTCGCGCAGCCACTGCCCACGCACCAGCGCGCGAACCGGCGACAACAGCGGAGCAATGAAACGCAGACCCTCGAACGGAAGCAGGGGCATGGACGACCACCAAACAGTAAACATGTGTTCACTTAAAATCTCACGAGCGGGACTTTTCAGTCAACAGGTGTTCACTGGAAGGTGCAGGAACTTCCCCGGCGCCGACCGGCTTTTGCTAGAGTGCCTGCGCCTTCGCCCTGGATAGCACCGCCGTATGTCCACTCCCCGCGCCGAACAGAAACAACAGACCCGCCTGGCCCTGATGGACGCCGCGCGCAGCCTGATGGACAGCGGCCGCGGTTTCGGCACCCTGAGCCTGCGCGAAGTGGCGAAGACGGCCGGCATAGTCCCGGCGGGTTTCTACCGGCACTTCGTCGACATGGACCAGCTCGGCCTCGCGCTGGTCGCCGACGTCGACGAGACCTTCCGCGAAACCCTGCGCGTGGTGCGCCACAACGAGTTCGAACTGGGCGGGGTGATCGAGGCCTCGGTGCGCATCTTCCTCGATGCCGTCACCGCCAACCGCGCCCAGTTCCTCTTCCTCGCCCGCGAGCAATACGGCGGCTCGCACCCGATCCGCCAGGCCGTGGGCGAGCTGCGCCAGCGCATCACCGATGATCTGGCCGCTGACTTGGCGCTGCTCAACAAGCTGCCGCACCTCAGTACGCAGGACATCGACGTAATCGCCGACCTGGTGGTGAAGACCGTGTTCGCCACCCTGCCCGAACTGATCGACCCGCCCGCCGACAGCCTGCCGACGCACCTCTCGCCGCAGGCCAAGATCACCCAGCAGCTGCGCTTCATCATGATCGGCGCCAAGCACTGGACCGGGATCGGCTCGAGGCCCTGACGAACTCTCCTACGCACTGATCCGAGCACCGGGTATCCCTGTAGGAGCGAGCTTGCTCGCGAACCAGTCCCGCAGCGGCCTCTGTTCGCGAGCAATAACGATGGCGTCCCCCTCGCTCCTACAAAAAAAGCAAGTCTGCCCCGCCTTGGTGCGCACCGTTTTCGTGCGCACCATCCTTGCGCGCCCACGCCAATCCTGATCGCTCGGACAAGCGCTGCAACCCGCACCCGCACTGGCGCACGTGCCGGCTGGCAAGCCCCTTGCTGTAGCACCGCCATTGCTACTGCCGGACGCTGCCATGCTGGTCATCCACCAACGAATCGAACCCCGCGAACAGTGGGACGCCGAGCTGCGCCTGAACTACGAGGCGCGCAGCAAGAGCCGCCTGCGCTGCTTCACCAGCAGCGGCGAAGAGGTCGGCCTGTTCCTCGAACGCGGCCAGTCGCCGCTGGCCGATGGCGAGTGCCTGCTGGCCAAGGATGGCCGCGTGGTGCGCGTCTGCGCTGCGCCGGAAAAGCTGCTGCACGTCACCTGCGCCAACGCCCGCGAGCTGAACCGCGCGGCGTACCACCTGGGCAACCGCCACGTCGCCCTGCAGGTCGGCGAAGGCTGGCTGCGCCTGCTCGATGACTACGTGCTCAAGGCCATGCTCGATCAGCTAGGCGCCACGGTGGAGGCCATCGAAGCCCCCTTCCAGCCCGAGCATGGCGCCTACGGCGGCGGCCATCACCATTCGCATCACGGCGAGGAGCAGTTCAATTACGCGCCGAAACTGCACCAGTTCGGGGTGCGTTTGTGAGTATCGGGCGCTGGATCAACACCCTCTCCCCACCCCTCTCCCGGAGGGAGAGGGGTGGGATCGGCGTACCAGCACAGGCCGTCGCCCATGGCTGAGTCTTCGAGCGTCTGGGCCCTGCTGCGCCTGGCCAGTCCACAGTTGCCCATCGGCGGCTACAGCTATTCCCAGGGCCTGGAAAGCGCCATCGACCAGGGCCTGGTGAAGGACGCCGACGACGCCCGCACCTGGCTTGCCGACCAGTTGCACCTGAACCTCGCCCGCTTCGAAGGCCCGCTGCTGGCGGAGCTGCTGCGCGCTGCGCAGAACGCTGACTGGGGCGCCATGCGCGACGCTGCCGAGCGCCATCGCGCCAGCCGCGAGACCCGCGAGCTGGGCCTGGAGAACCGGCAGATGGGCTTCTCCCTCGGCCAGTTGCTCGAAGCGCTGCCCGAGCTGGACCAACCCGCGCGCCAGTGGCTTTGCGAGCAAGCCGAACCCTCCTTCGCCGCCGCCTGGGCATTGGCCGCGCGGGCCTGGGCGCTCTCTCCCGAGCAGGCCCTTGGCGCCTGGCTGTGGAGCTGGCTGGAAAACCAGCTGGCGGTTCTGATGAAGACCCTGCCGCTGGGCCAGCTGGCCGCGCAGAAGCTCACCTCGCAACTGCTTCCCGACCTCGACACCGCCTGCCGCGTCGCGCTGGAAAACGATCCCCACGGCGGCGCGCCCTTCGGTCTCGCGCTGGCCTGCATGAACCACGAAACCCAATACAGCCGTCTGTTCCGCTCCTAGGAGAACTGCCATGAACTCTCAACCTCTTCGCGTCGGCATCGGCGGCCCGGTGGGCTCCGGCAAGACCGCCCTGACCCTGGCGCTGTGCCGCGCCCTGCGCCAGCGCTACAACATCGCCGTGGTCACCAACGACATCTACACCCAGGAAGACGCGCAGTTCCTGGTACGCAACGAGGCGCTGGAGCCGGAGCGGATCATCGGCGTGGAAACCGGCGGCTGCCCGCACACGGCGATCCGCGAGGACGCCTCGATCAACCTGGAGGCCGTGGACCAGCTCAACCGCCGCTTCCCCGGCCTCGACCTGATCCTGGTGGAGTCCGGCGGCGACAACCTCTCGGCCACTTTCAGCCCCGAGCTGTCGGACCTGACCCTCTACGTGATCGACGTGTCCGCCGGCGACAAGATCCCGCGCAAGGGCGGGCCGGGCATCTGCAAATCCGACCTGCTGGTGATCAACAAGATCGACCTGGCCCCGCTGGTGGGCGCCTCGCTGGAAGTGATGGACCAGGACGCCACGCGCATGCGCGGTGAAAAACCCTTCGTGTTCAGCAACCAGAAGACCGGCCAGGGCCTGGCCGAGATCATCACCTTCATCGAACGCCAGGGCCTGCTCACCGCCGCCTGATGCCTTCTACGCGGCCACGGATGCCGGCCGCCCCACGACGCTTCATCACCAGAACCAGGGAGTCTTCCATGCAACTGCGCAAAGCCCTCTACAGCCTGGCGCTGTTCCTCACCCCGGCCGTGGCCTTCGCCCATCCGGGCCACGGCGACCACGGCCTGATCGCCGGCATCGCCCATCCCGTCACCGGCCTCGACCACCTGCTGGCGATGCTCGCCGTCGGCCTCTGGGCCGCACAACAGCAAGGCGCGGCGCGACTGGCGCTGCCGTGCACCTTCGTCGTCACCATGCTGATCGGCGGTTTGCTGGGCTTCGAGGGGATGCAGATGCCGTTCATGGAAACCGGCATCGCCGCTTCCGTGCTGGCGCTGGGCCTGTGCGTCGCCCTGGCGGTGCGTCCGCCGCTGTTCCTGGCCATGGGCGCGACCGCACTGTTCGCCCTTGCCCACGGCGTGGCCCACGGGCTGGAACTGCCGGAGCTGAGCAGCCCCTGGCTGTATGCCGCCGGCTTCGTTGGCGCGACCGCCGCGCTGCATGCGGCGGGTTACGGCATCGTGCGCCTGCTGCCCCAGGCCGCCGCGCCGCTGGTGCGTTTCGCCGGGCTGGCTTCGGCAGGTGCGGGAGCCTGGTTGCTCGCGGGCTGAACGTAGGAGCGGCGGACTTCGTCAGTTCCACATCGCACAAAATCCGAACCCTGTAGGAGCGAGCTTGCTCGCGAACAACCTCGCAGCGGGACGGATTCGCGAGCAAGCTCGCTCCTACAACACCAAGACCTCCTGCTTGGGGATCAGCCCTTGCGATGCACTGCAAACCCCGCCCAGGACTGGCTTACCGGCATGATCTCCAGGGTATTGATGTTGATGTGCGGCGGCTGGTTCATGATCCAGTGGATGGTCTCGGCGATGTCCGCGGACTGGATAGGCTCGGCGCCGGCGTAGGTCTTGTCGTACTTCGCCTGGTCGCCGCCGAAGCGCACCAGGGAGAATTCGCTCTCGCACATGCCCGGTTCCAGGTTGGTGACGCGCACGCCGGTGCCTTGCAGGTCGCAGCGCAGGTTAAGCGAGAACTGCTCGACGAAGGCCTTGGTCGCGCCGTACACGTGGCCGCCCGGATAGGGCCAGTGGCCGGCCACCGAACCCAGGTTGAGGATGCTCGCGCCCGGGCCATGGGCGATCAGCCGCGGCAGCAGCAGGCGGGTGGCGTACATCAGGCCCTTGATGTTGGTGTCCACCATGGTGTCCCAGTCATCCAGCTCGCAGTTCTGCGCGGGGTCGGCGCCCAGGGCCAGGCCGGCGTTGTTTATCAGGCCGCGTAGCCTGGCGAACTTCTCCGGCAGGCTGTCCACGGCGGCGGTCATCGCCGCGCGGTCGCGCACGTCGAGCACCAGCGGCAGCACGTCGGTCTCCTCGGAAAGCTCCTGGGCCAGCGCATTCAGGCGCTCCTCGCGGCGGCCGGTGATCACCAGCGACCAGCCATCACGGGCGAAACGCCGCGCACAGGCTTCGCCGAAGCCTGAGGTGGCGCCGGTAATGAACAGAGTGGGAGTGGTCATCGCAGAGGTCCTCTAACGGGGCGCCGCCGTCGCCGGTGCGTGCCGGGGAATCGTGCCGCGCGTGTTCTTGTCGGTCGGTCGAGCATAACAGCCCGAACCGGCCGCGTTGCGTTACAGCCGTGCTGGATAAAACCCGCACAGCCGCTTGAAAGCCCCGTGGCTGCAAGCCCTGCGCGAATTGCACCCACCTTTTCCACAGGCTGCTCCACGGATTCTGTGGGCAAGCGGCACAAGGGTTTGCCGCTGGACGATTTTCGAGCGCCCCGCCGCAGGCCCCGTCGCCGCTGCGCTGGAGAAGTTCTTCCCAAGGTTATCCACAAGTCTTTCAACGGCGGGCGGGGACAACTATCGGCACTGCGGAACTTTTCCGTGTAGCCGTACCTGTCCATCCATACAGGGGTTGCAGGCTGATCGAACAGAAATCGACCGCCCTGGGCGGAGCCTGGGGCCATGGGGCCCGACGCGGTTCTCCCAGAGGTTATCCACAGGCCCGCCCACAGATTTCCTGGATTAATTCAGGGCAAGCAGCAGGCGCGCTGCGATCAGGTCTTCCAGTGCATAACCCACGGACTTGAACAGGGTGATCTCGCTGTCGTCCTGGCGTGCGCCGCGACCGCCCAGGAGGTCGGCCAACTGCCAGTCGATGGCGCCCTCATCGATCATGCCTTCGCTGATGGGGATCAGCAGGTCGCCCGCCTCTTCCAATGCACCTTCGCGGGTATCGACCACGATGCGCGCACGACGCACGGCTTCGCTGTCGGTCTCACGCATGCTGGGCAGGAAGGCGCCGACCAGATCAAGGTGGCAGCCCGAGCGCAGCCAGGCGCCCTGGACGATGGGCTCGCGCGAGGTGGTGACGCAGCTGATGCAGTCCGCCGCTGCCACGCCACCGCGCAGATCGGTGCAGGCGTGGACGGGAAAGCCTTCGTCCTGCAGTTGCTTCACCAGCGCATTGACCTTGTCTTCCTGGCGGCCCCAGAGAGCGATGTCCTCGTATTCGCGCACCGAGCAGTGGGCGCGAACCATGTGCGGCGCCAGGGTGCCGCTACCGACCACCAGCAGCCGGCGCGCATCGCGGCGCACCAGGTAATCGGCGGCCAGCGCGGAGGTGCAGGCGGTGCGTCGGGCAGTCATTTCCGAGGCTTCGAGCATGGCCAGCGGGCGCCCGGTTTCGCCATCGAACAGGCAGAACAGCGCGCCCACGGCCGGCAGGTTCTTCGCGCCGTTGTCGGGGAACACGGTGACCAGTTTCACGCCGATATCCTGCCCCGGCCGCCACACCGGCATGGTCAGCAGCGAGGCGTTGCCGGGCAGTTCATGGCAGCTGCGCACCGGGGCTTCGCAGGCTCCGGCGAGGCCGATGCGCAGGGCTTCGATCAGTTGGGGATAACCCAGGCGTTGGGCGACGTCGGCGTTGGTGAGGAATTTAAGGTCGTGCATGGAGACCTCGTACGCAGATTGAAAGCCCCTCTCCCCCGCCCTCTCCCTGAAGGGAGAGGGAGCCGTCCGGCGTTTTCGGCTAGCACGGAAGCTCGCCTGACACTGGACAGTCCCCTCTCCCTTCAGGGAGAGGGTTAGGGAGAGGGCGGGAGGCGAACAGAACAAGCCCCGCTGCGGAGATGTTCGCGAGCAAGGACTAGGCGTCCCCCTAGGTCCTACGAAGAGCACCGGTGTCAGTGCCCGCCCAGGTACGCGTTGCGAACTTCCTGGTTGCCCAGCAGCTCCGCCCCCGTACCACTCAGGCGGATCTCGCCGTTGACCATCACGTAGCCGCGGTCGGAGAGCTTCAGCGCGTGGTTGGCGTTCTGCTCCACCAGGAACAGCGTCATCCCGCTCCTGGCCAGCTCGCGCAGGGTCTGGAAGATCTGCTTGACCACGATGGGCGCAAGACCGAGCGAGGGTTCGTCGAGCAGCAGCAGCTTGGGCCGGCTCATCAGCGCGCGGGCGATGGCGAGCATCTGCTGCTCGCCGCCGGACATGGTCATGGCGCGCTGGTTGCGCCGCTCCTTCAGCCGCGGGAAGAGGTCGAACATGCGCTGCATGTCCTCCTGCGCATGCTCCATGCCGACGGGAATGGTGCCCATCAGCAGGTTCTCCTCCACGCTCATGTCGGGGAACACCCGGCGCCCCTCCGGCGACTGCGCGATGCCGTTGGAGGCCACGTAGTGCGCGGACTTCTGGCGAATGTCCTGGCCCTTGTAGAGAATCGCGCCACTGGCCGCGCGCGGCTGGCCGAAGATCGACATCAGCAGGGTGGACTTGCCCGCGCCGTTGGCGCCGATCAGCGCCACGGTTTCCCCTTCGCCCACGGTCAGCGAGACTTTCTTCAGCGCCTGGATCGGCCCGTAGAACACATCGACCTCACGGAATTCCAACATCGGCGCCGTCATGCCAGCTCCTCTTCGTCCGCGCCGAGATAGGCGGCGATTACCTTGTCGTTGTGGCGGATCTCGTCCGGTGCGCCACGGGCGATGACCACGCCGTGATCGAGCACGATGATGTGGTCGGAGATGTTCATCACCATGCCCATGTCGTGCTCGATCAGCAGCACGGTGATGCCGTGGTGGTCGCGCAGGTAGCGCACGATGCGCGCCAGCGCCTGGGTCTCGGCCGGGTTGAGGCCGGCGGCGGGTTCGTCGAGGCAGATCAGCTCGGGCCGGGTGCACATGGCGCGGGCGATCTCCAGGCGGCGTTGCTGCCCGTAGGACATCTCGCCGGCCAGGCGGTTGGCGCAATCCACCAGGTCCACCACTTCCAGCCAGTAGAAGGCGTGGTCCAGCGCTTCGCTTTCCGCGCGGCGGTAGCCGGGGGTGTTGAGCACGCCGGCGATGAGGTTGCGGTTGACGAACATGTGCTGGGCCACCAGCAGGTTCTCCACCACCGACATCTCGCGGAACAGCCGGATGTTCTGGAAGGTGCGCGCCAGCCCCGCGCGGTTCACCAGGTGGGTGCCGCCGAACATCTTGTAGTAGAGGCGGTTGCCGAACTGCGCCGGATTGACGAAGTCGCCGCCCTGGAACGGCTGGCCGAGCACCTTGATGACGTCGGTGGTGCCGCCCTGGGTGTTGAGGAGGATGTTGCCGCCGGTGGCCTTGTAGAAGCCGGTGAGGCAGTTGAACACCGTGGTCTTGCCGGCGCCGTTGGGGCCGATCAGCGCGGTGATGGAGCCGCGCTCCACGTCGAGGTTGACGTCGTTGAGCGCCTTGATGCCGCCGAAGTGCATCATCAGGTGCTCGACGCTGAGGATCTTGTCACCACTCATGGCGCCACCCCCTTGCGTACGGCGAAGCCCGAGCGGCTGATGCGGATCAGCCCGCGCGGACGCCAGATCATCATCAGCACCATGAGGATGCCGAACAGCAGCACGCGGTAGTCGGCGAAGCTGCGCAGCAGCTCCGGCGCCACGGTGAGGACGAAGGCGGCGATCACCACGCCCACCGTCGAGCCCATGCCGCCCAGCACCACGATGGCGAGGATCAGCGCCGACTCGAAGAAGGTGAAGGACGACGGGTTGACGAAGCCCTGGTAACTGGCGAAGAACACCCCGGCCAGGCCAGCGGTTGAGGCGCCGAGCATGAACGCCGAGAGCTTCACCAGCACGTGGTTCAGGCCCATGGCGCGGCAGGCAATCTCGTCCTCGCGCAGCGCTTCCCAGGCGCGGCCGACCGGCATGCGGGTCAGCCGGTGCTTGATGTAGAGCACCAGCAGCACCACCAGGAAGAGCACCACGTAGATGAACAGGAACTTGAAGTTCTGGTTGTACTCGATGCCGAGGAACTCGTGGATCGGCGTCCCGCCCTCCTTCGCCCGGCGGCCGAACTCGAGGCCGAAGAAGGTCGGCGACGGCACCGGCATGCCGTTCGGGCCGCCGGTGAAGGACAGCCAGTTGTTGAGGATCAGGCGGATGATCTCGCCGAAGCCCAGGGTCACGATGGCCAGGTAGTCACCGTGCATGCGCAGCACAGGGAAGCCCAGCAGCGCACCCGCCAACGCGGCGGTGAGCGCCGCCAGTGGCAGCACCGTCCAGAAGCCCAGGCCCAGGTACTGGTAGCCCAGCGCAAGCCCGTAGGCGCCGATGGCGTAGAAGGCCACGTAGCCGAGGTCCAGCAGGCCGGCGAGGCCGACCACGATGTTCAGGCCCAGGCCCAGCAGCACGTAGATCAGGCCGAGGATGATCACGGTGAGCAGGTACTTGCTGGCGAAGAACGGGAAGATCACCGCGGCGAGGATCACCAGCGGGACTATCCAGCGCAGGCGCGTCTTGTAGCCCGGCGGCAGCACGCTGATGCCCGAGTCGGAGCTTTCGAAGCGGTCCATGATGCGCAGGCCTGCCGGTGTCTGCAGGTACAGGCTGAGCAGCAGGCGGCCGAGCATCACTGCGCCGATCATCCAGGCGAGGCGCACCGGTTCGAGCTTGAAGCTGTAGCCGTCGAGCACCACGCCGACGATGGGGCCGAACACGATCAGGGCGATCAAGCCGGCCAGGATGGTGTCGACGAGGCTCTTCCTGATATCGATGCGCGCGGGTTTCGGCGCGGCTGAGGTCTGGGTTGTGGACATCATGCTTACACCTTCGACACCTGGGGACGCCCCAGGAGCCCTTGCGGCCGGAAGATCAGGATGGTCACCAGCAGGCCGAAGGCGAACACGTCCTTGAAGTCGGTGTTCACCATGCCCGAGAACTGCGCCTCGGCCACGCCGAGGATCAGCCCGCCGAGCATGGCGCCGGGCAGCGAGCCGATGCCGCCGAGCACCGCGGCGGTGAACGCCTTGATGCCGATGATGAAGCCGGCGTAGAAGTCGAAGGTGCCGTAGTTCATGGTGATCAGCACGCCGGCCAGCGCGGCCATGGCAGCGCCGATGATGAACACGTAGGAGATCACCCGGTCGGTGTTGATCCCCAGGATCGAGGCCATCTTGCGGTCCTGCTGGGTGGCGCGGCACATGCGCCCCAGCCTGGTGTACTGGATGACGTAGGTCAGCACCGCCATGCCGACGAAGGCGGCGATGAGGATGAACACCTTGGTGTAGGTCAGCTGCACGAAGCCTTCGCCGATATGGAACTTGAAGGCGCCGTCGAGCAGCGTGGGCACGCCTTGCTGGCGCGGGCCCTGGGCCAGCTGCACGTAGTTCTGCAGGATCAGCGACATGCCGATGGCGGAGATCAGCGGAGCCAGGCGCGTGGAATTGCGCAGCGGCTTGTAGGCGATGCGCTCGATCACCCAGCCATAGACGCCGGTGACGAAGATGGTGAAGACCAGGGTGCCGAGGATCAGCAGCGGGAACGACTCAAGGCCGAAGAAGGCCAGCAGCGCCAGGGCCACGGCCGAGAGGTAGGCGGAGATCATGTAAACCTCGCCGTGGGCGAAGTTGATCATGCCGATGATGCCGTAGACCATCGTGTAGCCGATGGCGATCAGGCCGTAGACCGACCCGAGGGTCAGCCCGTTGATCATTTGCTGGAGGAAGATACCGTCCACGATTGGGTACTCACACAGACAGGGCAGGGAAGGCGGGCGGCAAGCGGGCTGAACGGCTCGTGACCGTCGCCGGGCAGGCGCCGACCTGCGGGGATACCGGCACCGCTCGTGGCGGCGCCGGCCAATCACACGGGGTGCGCAATCGCTGCAGCAAGGCCCGCTGCAGCGACCAGGCGGGCCTGGTCGCTGCAGCCGGGGGCCCTCGACAGGAGCCGGCCCCTTACTTCTGTTTCTCCAACTGGTGGTACTTGCCCTTGTCGTCCCACTGGTAGACGACATAGTCGGAGACCTTCAGGTCGCCCTTCTCGTCCCACTCCTTCTTGCCCATGACGGTGTCGACCGGATGGGTGTGCAGCCACTTGCTGGCCGCCTGGGGATCGTTCTTGCCCGCGCCGTTGAAGGCAGCGGCCAGCGCCTGCAGGGAGGCGTACGCATAGAGGGTGTAGCCCTCGGGCTCGAAGCCGCTGGCGCGGAACTTGTCCACCACGGCCTTGCCTTCGGGAATCAGGCGCGGGTCGGCGCCGAAGGTCATCAGCACGTCCTTGGTGTACTGCGGGCCGCCGGCGGTGGTCACCAGTTCGTCGGTGACGATGCCGTCATCGGAGAAGAACACGGTGGTCAGGCCCTGCTCGCGCATCTGCCGGACCAGCGGGCCGGCTTCGGGGTGCAGGCCGCCGAAGAACACCACTTCCGCGCCGGAGGAACGGATCTTGGTGACCAGGGCGTTGAAGTCCTTCTCGCCGCGGGTCAGGCCCTCGTAGAGCACTTCGGTGACGCCCAGCTTGTTCAGCTGCGCCTTGGTCGCATCGGCCAGGCCCTGGCCGTAGGTGTCCTTGTCGTGGATCACCGCGACCTTCTTGGCCTTGAGCACGTTGACGATGTAGTTGCCCGCCACCACGCCCTGCTGGTCGTCGCGGCCGCACATGCGGAACATGCCGGCGAGCCCGCGTTCGGTGACTTTCGGGTTGGTCGAGCCGGGGGTGATGGTGATCAGCCCGGCCTCGTCGTACACCTCGGAGGCGGGGATGGTGTTGGAGGAGCAGAAGTGGCCCACTACGCCGATGGCCTTGTCCTGGTCGACCAGGCGGTTGGCGACGGCCACGGCCTGCTTCGGCTCACAGGCGTCGTCGGCCTTCACCAGCTTGATCTTTTCCCCGTTGACGCCCCCCGCGGCGTTGATCGCGTCGGCGGCCATATTGGCGCCGCGCCAGTACTGTTCACCGAACGAGGCGTTGGCCCCGGTATGCGGACCCGCGACGCCGATGACGACATCGGCCTGCACTACGGAAGACATGCCCAGTGCGGTGGTTACCGCCAGAGCCAGAAAGCCTTTTCTGAAAATCTTCTGCGACATGGAGTTTTGCTCCTGAGGGTTTTTGTAATGGCGCGTTGTGTTTCTTGTTGGCGATCTCTCGTATAGCGATTCAATGACTAAGCGATTAATCAACAGCAAGCGGCGTGCCATTCGTTTTTGTTATTAACCAAGTCCTACAGCGAAAACAGCTCGAGCTGGCAGACATCAAGTGCTAGACACGTGCAACCCATTGAAAGCAGCAGGTGCAACCAACTGGATAGAAGGGTGCAACCCATCTCCCCGTGGGCTGGCTTTTTCCAGCTACCACAGGCGCAACCCCAACCGTAACCATTGCTGTCACCGAACTGCACATCCGCGGTGCAGACCCGTCGGGGTAACGCACCATAAGAGGCTAGACCAAAGTGCAGCGAGCGTTGGTGGGTCAAACCGGGGCGGCGCCCGCCCCGGCTTGAAGTGCCTCAGATCACCACCCGCAGGCATTGCCCGGCGTGGTAGAGGGAGAAGCCGGCTTCGTACAGACAGCTGCGTAGTCCCACGGCAGAAATTTCCTCCATGGGCCTGAGCGGCATCGGCAAGGCGCTGGCATCGCCATCCAGCAGGAAGTCGGCGAAGGCCTTGCCCACCACCGTGCCGGTAGTGACGCCACGACCGTTGTAGCCGCTCATGGCAACCAGCCCCGGCGCCGGCTCGAACAGGCGCATGAGGTGGTCGGGGGTGAAATCGATGCAGCCGGTCCAGGTGAATTCCCAGTCCACCTTGCCCAGCCTGGGGAAGTAGTGCTGCTGGATGCGGTCGGCCCAGCTCTTGAGGAACCACGCCGGCTTGCCGGTGCCCTTGCCGAGGCTGCCGAGCAGCAGGCGGCCGTCGGCGTCGCGGCGGATGCTGCTGAGCACCTGGCGGGTATCCCAGGAGCCCTGCCCGCCCGGCAGGATGCGTGCAGCCTCGGCGCTCTCCAGCGGACGCGAAGCCACCTGGTAGTAGTAGCCGGGGAAGAAGGTGCGGCGCAGTTGCGTCCACTCGCCTTCGGTGTAGGCGCTGGAGGCGATCACCACCTTGTCGGCGGTTACCACGCCACCGGCGGTGATCACGTTCCACGCGCTGCCCACGCGCACCAGGCCAACCACCGGGGAATGGTGGTACAGCTCGCCGCCCAGGCCAACCACCGCACGGGCCAGGCCGCTGACGTAGGCCATGGGGTTGAGCGTGCCGGCACGGCGATCGAGCAGCGCGCCGGCGATCTTGTCGGTCCCGCAGGCCTGCTCGCAATCGGTGCCGGTGAGCAGTTCCACCGGCGCGCCACGGCGCCCCCATTGCTCGCAGCGGCTGCGCAGGTCCGCCAGGCCGCGGGCGTTGTGTGCCATGTGCAGCGTGCCTTCACGGCGTGCCTGGCAGTCGATGCGGTACTTGTCGATCAGGGAGAACACCAGCGAGGGCGCATTGCCGAGCATCCGGTTGACCCGCTGCCCGATCTCCGCGCCCATGCCTGCCTCGATCTCGTCCGGGGGAATCCACAGGCCGGCGTTGACCAGCCCGACGTTGCGCCCCGAGCCGCCATGCCCGGTGGTGTGGGCCTCCAGCACGCAGACCTGCTGGCCGCGCTCCAGCAGATGCAGCGCGGCGGACAGGCCGGTGAAGCCCGCGCCGATGACACACACGTCGACCTTGCGATCCCCGCGCAGCTCCGGAGCTTCCGGGCGGTCGGGAGTCAGGTGTTCCCACAGACACTCTTGGCGAAGCGACATCCAGCGATCCTTCTACGCGAACCTTTGTGAATGACTCGGTGTTGCAGGCCCACCGTGTGAGCCGGAATTGCTGTAGGAGCGAGCTTGCTCGCGAACCGCATGACGCTGAAGCCCAACCGGACTCCGTTCGCGAGCAAGCTCGCTCCTACAAAGAGCAGCCTGGCAGCCTCAGTCGAAGACTATGCCCTGCGCCAGCGGCAGTTCCCGCGAGTAGTTCACGGTGTTGGTCTGCCGGCGCATGTAGGCCTTCCAGGCGTCGGAGCCGGACTCGCGACCGCCACCGGTTTCCTTCTCGCCGCCGAAGGCGCCGCCGATTTCCGCGCCGCTGGGGCCGATGTTGACGTTGGCGATGCCGCAGTCGCTGCCCACCGCCGAGATGAAGGCTTCCGCCTCGCGCAGGTCGGTGGTGAAGATGCACGACGACAGGCCCTGGGGCACGCCGTTGTTCAGTGCCAGCGCGTCATTGAAGTCCTTGTAGGGCACCACGTAGAGGATCGGCGCGAAGGTCTCGCTGCGCACCACGTCGCTCTGCTCGGGCATCTCGACGATCGCCGGCGAAACGTAATAGGCCTCGGGGAATTTGTCGGCCAGCTGGCGCTCGCCGCCGAACACCACGCCGCCTTCGCCGCGCGCCTGCTCCAGCGCACCCTGCATGGCCAGGAAGCTGCGCTCGTCGATCAGCGGGCCGACCAGGTTGCCTTCCAGCGGATGGCCGATGCGAACCTTGGCGTAGGCGGTCTTCAGGCGGCTGACGAACTCGTCCTTCACCGACTCGTGGGCGATCAGCCGGCGCAGGGTGGTGCAGCGTTGCCCGGCGGTGCCGACGGCGCTGAACAGCACGGCACGCACGGCCATGTCGAGGTCGGCGCTGGGCGCCAGGATCATCGCGTTGTTGCCGCCCAGCTCGAGGATGCTGCGACCGAAACGGGCCGCCACGCGCGGACCGACTTCACGGCCCATGCGGGTGCTGCCGGTGGCGCTGACCAGGGCGACGCGCACGTCGTCCACCAGTGCCTCGCCGGCGCTGCGATCGCCGATCACCACCTGGCTGAGGTAGTCCGGCGCATCGCCGAATTTCTCCAGCGCACGCTCGAACAGCGCCTGGCAGGCCAGCGCGGTGAGCGGGGTCTTCTCCGACGGTTTCCACACCACCGGGTTGCCGCAGACCAGCGCCAGCGCGGTGTTCCACGACCACACCGCGACCGGGAAGTTGAAGGCGCTGATCACCCCGACCACGCCGAGCGGATGCCAGGTCTCGCGCATATGGTGGCCGGGGCGCTCGGAGGCGATGGTCAGGCCGTAGAGCTGGCGCGACAGGCCGACGGCGAAATCGCAGATGTCGATCATCTCCTGCACTTCGCCCAGGCCCTCCTGGGTGATCTTGCCGGCCTCCCAGGACACCAGTTCGCCGAGTACCGTCTTGCTCGCCCGCAGCTCCTCGCCGAACAGGCGCACCAGCTCACCGCGACGCGGCGCCGGCACCTTGCGCCAGGCTTCGAAGGCGTGCGCGGCGCGGCCGATCTTCTGCTCCACCTCGGCGGCGCTTTCCAGGCGCACCGCGCCCAGGCGGCTGCCATCGATGGGAGAGTGGATGACCTGATCGCCGCCGGTGTAGAGGCTGACGTCGACGCCGAGGGATTCGAGCAGTGCGGAAATCATGCGGACTCCTGTGTCATTGCGATAACCCATTGGAATGCCAGCAGTAATAAACGGCTTGCCGAGGCACAACAAACGACGTTTCCTATGCACATCATTCCGTAAATTCATGAACTGCCCACCATGCTGAGCAAACGCCACCTGCCGTCCATGACCGCCCTGCAATGCTTCGAAGCGGTGGCGCGGCACCTGAGTTTCACCCGCGCCTCCGAAGAGCTGAACCTGACCCAGAGCGCCGTCAGCAAACAGGTGGCGCAGCTGGAGGAAATGCTCCAGCACCTGCTGTTCCGCCGCGTGCGTCGCCGCCTGCAACTGACCCCGGCGGGCGACCTGTACCTGGTGGAAGTGCGCAAGATCCTCACGCAGGTGGAGATGTCCACCCACTACCTGCTGTCCTACGGCGGCGAAACCGAGGTCCTGCGCGTGGCCACGCCGCCGACCTTCGGCGCGCGCTGGCTGATCCCGCGACTGAACGGTTGGCGTCATCGCCATCCGAATATCCACTTGGACCTGCGCCAGGAGCTGGAGCCGAGCGACCTGCTGCAATCGCGCTGCGACATCGCGTTCTTCTTCGGCGCCGGCACCCTGCCCGGCGCGGAATGCGTGGCATTGTTCGGCGAGGAGATGGTGCCGGTCTGCTCACCGGCGATCCTGCCGACGCAGCCGCTGAGCGACCCGACCCAGCTGGCGGACCTCGTGCTGTTGCAGAACGCCACGCGCCAGGAAGCCTGGCACGAATGGTTCCTCAGCCTTGGCCGGCACAGCGAGCACAGCTACCACGGACCGCGCTTCGACACCTTCTACATGTGCATCCGCGCCGCGCAAGCCGGCTGCGGCGTGGCGCTGCTGCCGCGCTTCCTGGTGGAAGAGGAGCTCAACGAGGGCAAACTGGTGATCGCCTGGGAACACGGCCTGCAGAGCCGCAGCGGCTACTACCTGGCGTACCCCGAGCATGCGGCGGCGGTGCCCAAGGTCCGGGCGTTCGTGGAGTGGATCGGGGAGCGGCTGGAGCGGTGATTTTCGGGTGGCCGGGAGCACCCTCTCCCCAGCCCTCTCCCTGAAGGGAGAGGGAGTTTTCGTGCCACCGCAGCCATCGGTAGCGCTTAGTACTCTGGTGTTTCCATCTAACTTCGTAAAATCACCTCTTGCGCCAAGTCAGTCCCCTCTCCCTTCAGGGAGAGGGTTAGGGAGAGGGAACGCCCAGCTCCCAACTCCCCCGAAAACACCTAAACCAACAAACTCCGATCAAACACGAACGCCCCATCCCCCTGCGGCGTGAAGCGCAGAACATGCTGCGGCCGGCCCATTGGCGGCTGGTGGCGTTCGCCGGTGTCTTCCACCCAGCCCGCCGCCTTCATCCGCTCCAGCCTTCCGCGCAGGCTGGAATGCTGGATTTCCTCACCGATGGACCACTCGAAGGCCTTCAACGCCTCCGCCACGGTGAAGCGCTCCGGCAGCAGGTGCAGTGGCAGCGCGCTGTAAACCGACTTGCCAGCCAGCCGCTCGCAGGCCTGCTGGACCAGTTGAGTGTGGTCGAACGGCAAGGCGAAGCGCTCGCCACGCACGGCCTCCAGCGGCACGAAATCCAGGTCGTCGGCAGCCAGCTCGGTCTGCGGGGCCACCAGCACCAGATAGAGCACGCTCAGCGACCAGCCGCGCGGGTCGCGCACCGCATTGCCCACGGTCGCCACCTGCTCCATGTAAGCCGGCTGCACCCGCGCCTTCTCGCGCAACGCTCGCAGGGCGGCGTCGTCCAGGCCATGATCGGCGCAGCGGCCATTGATCAGCACGCCGGGCAGCGCCCACTGCCCCTCGAACGGCGCCTGGGCGCGGCGGATCAGCAGCAATTCCAGCCCACGCTCGGGGTTCAGGCGCAGCGCCACGATATCCACGGAGGCCAGCACTTCAGCGGTACTCATCGATGCTCCTTACAGGCTTCCTCGCCGGAGGAAGCCCTGCGACTTATTTCACCATGTACAGAAAGCATCTTCCACCTCGCGAAATTTTCTATCTTTCTGCTTGACGACTTATTTCACGTCATGAATTATGTAGCCACGACAGGCCACCAACGGTCAAGCGGAGGCTTCCATGAACCTGATCGCCAGCTTCGATGTAGACGCCCAGAAGAGCTTCACCCCGCTCTGCCCCAATGAACTGCCGGTACCCGGTGGTGACGCCATCGGCGGTGCCCTCAACCTGATGGCCGAGCGCGCCAGCCTGCGCCTGGGCAGCAAGGACGCCCACAGCCCCACCGCCCCCTGGGTGGTGAACGAGCCGGCACAGATGCTGCAGCCGCTGTCCCTGCCCAACGCCGACCTCACCTGGGTCAGCCACTGCGTGCCGGGCACGCCGGGTTTCGAGCTGCTGGACGAATTGCCCAGGCCGATGGACTACGACTTCTTCATCTGGAAGGGCGTGGAGCCGGACCTGCACCCCTACGGCGCCTGCTACCACGATCTGGCTGAACGGCGCAGCACGGGCGTGATCGAATATTTGCGGCAGAACTCGGTCAGCCACGTGCTGGTCGGCGGCCTGGCGCTGGACTACTGCGTGAAGACCACCGCGCTGCAATTGCGCCGCGCCGGTTTCCAGGTGCTGCTGTACCTGCCGGCCTGCCGCGCCATCGCGCAGGAGACCGCGAACGCAGCCTGCGCCGAGATGCGCAACGCGGGAGTGACTCTCTGCGCGGACGAGTACGAATTGGATACAGCCCTTGCGGGCATCAGGGAGAACTGAACATGGCCGAGAGCGTGTTTGCCGACAGCATCGTGCAGAACCTGCTGGATACCGACTTCTACAAGCTGACGATGATGCAGGCGGTGCTGCACAACTACCCCAACGCCGAGGTGGAGTGGGAGTTCCGCTGCCGCAACGCCGAGGACCTGCGCCCGTACCTGGCGGAAATCCGCTACCAGATCGAGCGCCTGGCCGAGCTGGAAGCCACGCCGGACCAGTTGGCCTTCCTCGAACGCATCCCGTTCATCAAGCCGGACTTCATCCGCTTCCTGAGCCTGTTCCGCTTCAACCTGCGCTACGTGCACACCAGCATCGAGGACGGCCAGCTGGCCATCCGCCTGCGCGGGCCGTGGCTGCACGTGATCCTCTTCGAGGTGCCGCTGCTGGCCATCGTCAGCGAAGTGCGCAACCGCTATCGCTACCGCGAGGTGGTGCTGGAGCAGGTCGGCGAGCAGCTCTACCGCAAGCTCGACTGGCTCGCCGGCAATGCCAGCGAGGAGGAACTCAGGGAATTCCAGGTGGCCGATTTCGGCACCCGCCGGCGCTTCTCCTACCGCACCCAGGAAGAGGTCGTGCACATCCTCAAGCGCGACTTCCCCGGCCGCTTCGTCGGTACCAGCAACGTGCACCTGGCCCGCGAGTTCGACGTGAAACCCATCGGCACCATGGCCCACGAATGGCTGATGGCGCACCAGCAGCTCGGCCCGCGGCTGATCGACAGCCAGATCGCCGCGCTGGACTGCTGGGTTCGCGAGTACCGCGGCCAGCTGGGCATCGCCCTGACCGACTGCATCACCATGGACGCCTTCCTCAGCGACTTCGACCTCTACTTCGCCAAGCTCTTCGATGGCCTGCGCCACGACTCGGGCGATCCGCTGGTCTGGGCCGAGAAGGCCATCGCGCACTACCGCCGCCTGGGAATCGACCCGATGACCAAGACCCTGGTGTTCTCCGACGGCCTCGACATGCCCAAGGCGTTGCAGCTCTTCCGCGCATTGCGTGGCAAGATCAACGTCAGTTTCGGCATCGGTACCAACCTGACCTGCGACATCCCCGGGGTGGAACCGATGAACATCGTGCTCAAGATGACGGCCTGCAACGGCCACCCGGTGGCGAAGATCTCCGACACGCCGGGCAAGACCCAATGCCGCGACGAGAACTTCGTCGCCTACCTGCGCCACGTCTTCAAGGTGGCGTAGCCATCCCATTCCGCCCCCGACAGGAGCCCTTCCGATGAAAGACAGACAGGCCGCCATCGCCAGAGAACTCAACGTGCAGCCGCCCTTCCAGTCCGACGCCGAGCTGCAGGCCGAGATCCAGCGGCGCATCCGCTTCATCCAGGATTGCCTGAAGAATTCCGGCATGAAGACCCTGGTGCTGGGCATCAGCGGCGGCGTCGACTCGCTCACCGCCGGCATGCTCTGCCAGCGCGCCGTGGAAGGCCTGCGCGCCGAGACCGGCAACCAGGACTACCGCTTCCTCGCCGTGCGCCTGCCCTACAACGTGCAGGGCGATGAACAGGACGCCCAGGACTCGGTGGACGTGATCGCCCCGGACGAGCGCCATACCGTCAACATCGGCCCGTCGGTGCAGGCGCTGGCCGCGCAGACGCAAGCTCTGGAAGGCCTGGCTCCGGCCACCCGCGACTTCGCCCTGGGCAACACCAAGGCGCGCATCCGCATGGTCGCCCAGTACACCATCGCCAACGCCCGCGCCGGCCTGGTCGTGGGCACCGATCACGCCGCCGAGGCGGTCATGGGCTTCTTCACCAAGTTCGGCGACGGCGCCTGCGACCTCGCTCCGCTCAGCGGCCTGGTGAAGAACCAGGTACGCAGCATCGCCCGCAGCCTGGGCGCGCCGGAAAACCTGGTGGAGAAAGTGCCGACCGCCGACCTCGAGGACCTCGCCCCGGGCAAGCCGGACGAGCATGCCCACGGCGTGACCTACAAGGAAATCGACGCCTTCCTGCACGGCCAGGATGTCGGCCAGGAAGCCTTCGACATCATCGTCCGCACCTTCGAGAAGACCCGCCACAAGCGCGCGCTGCCCATCGCGCCGTGAGGCCGGCAGCGGCGCGGGAAGTTCCCGCGCCGCTCGGCTCAATGCTGTGGAATGACGTAGCGCCAGATGGCGATGAAGTGCAGCAGGCTGCCGGCAATCACGAACAGGTGCCAGATGCCGTGCCAGTGGCGGAACCGGCTGTCGTAGGCGAAGAAGATGATGCCGATGGTGTAGCAGGCACCGCCGCCCACCAGCCAGGCAAATCCGGCGCCGCCCAGCGCCCGGTATAGCGGCCCGACCGCGATCAGCACGATCCAGCCCATCACCGCGTAGATGATGATCGACAGCACCCGCGCTTCGGAGCGCGGCTTGATTTCCTGCAGCATGCCGATCACCGCCATCGACCAGACGATGCCGAACAGCGTCCAGCCCCAGGGCCCCTTGAGCGTCACCAGGCAGAAGGGCGTGTAGCTTCCCGCGATCAGCAGGTAGATGGACAGGTGGTCGAGCTTGCGCAGGATGACTTTCGCCCGCCCCCGCACGCTGTGGTAGAGCGTGGAAATGCTGTAGAGCATCGTCAAGGTCGTGCCATACACCGCCACGCTGACGATGCGCAGCGGCTCGCCCACCAGGCTGGTCGCCACCAGCAGCCAGATGCCGCCCACCAGCGCCAGCACGGCGCCGATCAGGTGGGTCCAGGCGTTAAAGCGTTCACCGTGGTACATGGGTCCCCCGTTACGATTTCAACCAAGGACACCCTAGCGCCGTTTTTTTAAATGAAAAGCGTCAAAGAAAAAGCCCAACCAGAGGTCGGGCTTCTTGCGGTCATCCAGCTTTCGAGCGAAAGCCGGATCACTTGACGGCCAGGGTGCCCTTCATCATGGCCGAGTGGCCCGGGAAGGAGCAGAAGAAGGCATATTCATCACCGGCCTTCAGCTTGGACACGTCGAAGGTCACCGAGTCCTTCTCGCCGGAGCCGATGATCTTGGTGTGGGCGATGACGCGGGTGTCGCCTTCTTTCACGTAGTTCTTGTCCAGGCCGGCGGCCATGCCATCGGTCACCACGCCCTGCATGTCGGCGGCGGTGGTCAGGACCCAGTTATGGCCCATGACGTTCTTCGGCAGGCTGCCCGGGTGGGACAGGTTCACGGTGAAAGTCTTGCAGCTCTTGTCGACGCTGATGGCGTTGGTGCTGAACTGCATCTGGTCGTTGCCCTGGATGTCCACGGAGCATTCGGCGGCCAGCAGCGGGGCACTGAACAGGCCAAGCAGGGATACAGCGGCGAGTTTACGGAACATGACATGCCTCCTAGGCAGGTTGGGCGGAGAATCCTGAAGGGGAAGACTGCCCGAACGCGATCGGGGTTCCCCTGATCTGCATCAATGGCCATCGGCCACGAACCAAGCTTCGAACTCTCTATCAGGTTGATCAGCAGGATCAACGAGGCAGAACAGCGCACCCCGCCTAGCATAGACGCCATCCCCCGGCCCAACAGGAGTTCGCGCCATGCACCGTCTTGCGCTGTTACAAAGCCCGCTGCTACAGAACCTGCTCGCCTGCTACGCGCTCGCCTCCGCCGGCGGCTGCCAGCACGACTGAAATCGGCTTGGTCGCTGTCCTCGCAGCCGGTAACCTGACGGCCTGCTGAAAGAGGACAGCTCCATGACCTTGCGTTCCATCTGCGTATTCTGCGGCGCCAGCCCCGGCGCCACCCCGATCTACCAGGAAGCCGCCGAAGCCCTCGGCCGCCACCTCGCCGAGAGCGGCATCCAGCTGGTCTACGGCGGTGGCGCCGTGGGCCTGATGGGCATGGTCGCCAATGCCGCGCTGGCCGCGGGCGGCGAAGTCATCGGCATCATCCCGCAGAGCCTGAAGGACGCCGAAGTCGGCCACAGCGGCCTGACGCGCCTGGAAGTGGTGGACGGCATGCACGCGCGCAAGGCACGCATGGCCGAGCTGGGCGACGCCTTCATCGCCCTGCCGGGCGGCCTGGGCACCCTCGAAGAGCTGTTCGAGGTCTGGACCTGGGGCCAGCTGGGCTACCACGCCAAGCCGCTGGGCCTGCTGGAAGTGAACGGCTTCTTCGACCCGCTGCTGACCTTCCTCGATCATCTGGTGCAGGAGCGCTTCGTGCGCCAGCCACATCGCGACATGCTGCAGCGCGCCGCCTCGCCCGCCGAACTGGTCAGCGCCCTGGCCGCCTGGAAACCCCTGGCCGCGCCCAAGTGGGTAGACCGCACGCCAACCTGAAACCGCACTACCAGCAACCCTCCGTGGCCGCGCCACGGAGGCCGCTGTCGGCCAAGGTCAGCACCCCGCAGGCATCTTCCGTCATCGCTCCGAGCGGCTCTGCCTGCAGGACATAACCCGATTCGTCCGGGCCGCTGGCAAAAGCCAGGCGGTAGTAGGCCTTTCCGGCCTCCCGTGGCGACCGGTCGAACGGCAGCGCTGCGCCGATATAGGTGCCGCGGCTGGTGTGGAAGCGCTCCAGAGATTGCGCCAGTTCCACCAGGGATCTTTGCGCGTCCACCCGGCGCACCCGCTGGATGTGCTCCCGATAAGCCGGTAGCGCCACGCCCACCAGGATGCCGATCAGCGCCAGGCAAACCAGCAGCTCAACCAGCGTGAAGCCACCTGCCCGCGTGGTCATCGATTTCATCAGCGCGACTCCCACCAGGCCTTGCGCCCGACGTCGCGCGGCAGACCGACCTCCTGGCCCAGCGGGCGGCCCTCTCGATCCACGCCAAGTATTCGCAGCTTACCGTCCGCGCCAGGCTGGAGCAGCGCCCCGCTGGAAGGCTGGCCGGCAGCCTCGCCGGGCAGGTCGCTGCCCGGCAGACCACCCGCCAGTCGTTCCCCACTAGCGATATCCAGCACGACCGAAGCGTGGACCAGCGGATCGCTGCAAGGGTCGTCTCCCGGTGCGATCAGGTTGAACAGCGCGAGCTTGCCTTCTCGGACCTGGGGCTGCTCCGCCACGCGCACGCCGTTTGCCGGCAGGTCGAAGTACCAGCCGCGAGCGCCGTCCTTGCTGGAAACGGGCTGAAGATCGGCCCGCCCGACCAGGGCTCTCCCGTCATCAAGGACCCCGTAAAGGCTTTCAGTCCTCGCTGAAGGCTCGTCGTCACCCACGCGGTAGAGGCGCCCGGTCCCGACCAAAACTCGTACCGCTCCGTCAGGGGCCAGAGCGGCAGACACCGGCGCGCTGATTGGCTGCGGACTGCCATCCGGCGCCCGCGCGCGGAACAGCGGCTTGCCGGCCAGCGACGGTGGAATCGCCGAGTCGCCGCCCTCCGAGCCTGCCAGGTCCACGCGCCAGAGATTGCCGAGGCTGTCGCCCGCATAGAGGCGGTTGGCGGTCATGTCGCCCCTGCTGCTGATCGCCGTCACCGGCCCCAGGTCGCCAGCCTCCGGCAGATGGATGCGCTTGAGCACCCGGGCATCCGCCGCATCGAGCAGCCAGATGTCTCCTCCCCGCCTTTCCGCGTCCGTGGCGCCGGAGGAAACCAGCACCACGAACTTCCCCGAGTCCAGGGCCACGAGGCTTGGCCGACCCAGCGTGTAGCCGAGATCGGGATGGCTGAACTCCCAGAGCACGCTGCTCGACTGGACACGCTCCGGGTCGGTGACGTCCAGCGCGAACAGGCTGTTGCCGCCGGCTCCGGTAGTGGCCACCAGCAGGGTTCGCCATTGCCCACCGATCCAGGCATTGCCTACCTTGGGCGAGCCATCGACGTAGTAGCGATGGACATAGTCCGGTTCGGCCAGCTCGCGAAGGTGCCCCAGCACCGCCGCCGGCACGTAGGCAAACAGCTCGCGCCCATCGCGAGCATCGAAGCCGTGCAGCATGCCGTCGTTGGCCCCCACCGCCACCAACGGCGCACGCCGCTGGTAGAGCTCGCTGGCAAGGAAGTCCCGATAGCTGCTGCCCTGCGACCTTGGCAGCTCGCCGTAGGGTTGCGCGTCGTGCCAGGAATAGGCTGGCCGCGAACCCACGATATCGCCCAGCCGGCTGGCTCGCAGGCGGAACGGCGACGCACTGTCGGGCGTTAGCCGCTCCTGCAGGCGCGAACCGCGCAGGTAGTCCACCAGCAACTCGCCCTGCTCGCTGCCCAGCCTGCGGCGCTGTTCATCGCTCATGGCGCCCCAGGCAAAGGGCATGCCTTCGCGGGCGATGAGTGATCCATCCACCTCAGCGGTGGACGGCCGCACGGTAAAGATATTGCGCCCTGCCACTTTCGCCTCGCTCAGCTCGTCCAGCTGCCGGGCAGCCGACCACAAGGGCTGGCTCTGACCTTCGTGCCATAGCTGCAGGTCACCACTCCAGCGCCGCCCCTCCAGCCGGGTACTGAACCACTCGCCGGCTCGCGGGCCCGCGCTGAAGTTGCCGATGCTCCTCGCCTCATCATCGGCCGCGTGGGCGAGTACCGTTTTCAGCTCGTCCCGCAGCTTGTCGGGGTCGGTGAGCCAGAGCAGGTTGGCCGGCCGGCCATCGACGCCTTTCCACCAACTTTCCGGTAGCGGTGACGTGCGCGCCGAGGAGAAATTGCGGGGGACCGCAAAGCCGCCGTACTGGGTCGCCAGCCACAGGGCACCGCCCGGCCCCGCGGCCTCGCGGGCGGAAGCCAGCCAGAAGGTGGATGCGGATTGCCGGCCGGGCAGGTCCGGGCGCAGGTCTCCTACATGGGCGTCGTACGCGAGCCCCGCCAGCGCCAATGCGGCAGCGGAGCCCGCGCCACCCTGCATGGCCGCCACCGCTTGCGTTGCGTGGGCCAGCTCCGGGTCGCCGAGACGCAGCAGACCCGCGCCAGCTTCGCCCTGCCCCGCTTCGCCAATCCCGAGCAGGGCGTTGCGCTGGCATGCATAGGTGAGCGGATCCGCATGACCTCCCTGATGGCGCAAGTAGCGCGTGGCGGCATGCAACAGCTCGCCGACATCGTCGAACGGCTGCGATCCGGCTTCGTCGAAACGGTTGAGAGAGGCGATCGCCCCCGCCTGCAGGACAGTGAATACACCGGTCTGCGCCGACCACTCCTTCAGCGGGTTATCCCGCCCATCATCCAGCCACGGGCCGATGAATTTCTGCGGCGTGCGCAGCGCCGCCCCTCCGCCCAGCCCGGCGCGAGCGAAGACGCTGAAGCGCAGCCGCCCGGCGTACTGCTGCAACAATCCTTCGGGCTTATGGCTTGGGCCGTAGCGCTGGCAGTTGCGTTCCAGCTGACCTGCCGCACAGACCTGCACTCGCACCGCGAGCCGATAGGTCGCCTCTGGCAACAGCGTCTCACCGGGCAAGAACTCCTGCGGCTCACCGGGAAACTCCGGGCTGCGACTCAGCAACAGGCTGCGGGCTTGCCCCTCCACGCGCAGATGCAGTGCCATGCCAGCGAATGGCGCAGCCCCCGCAACGCTATCGGGCGGTAGACGTCGATCCGGAAAGACACCGTCGCGCTGCGTACTCAGCCCCTTCTGCAGTACCGTCAGTTCGGCGCTGTCGATGAAGCGGTCGCCACCGCTCAGCACGGCGCGATAGACATCGATGGCCTGCGTGGTCGCCCAATTGAGGAAGTTGCCGCTCCAGGCTTGGCGGCAGGCATGACCCAGGGCTGGGCCAAGGGGCTGGAAATAGCGCTCCGCCTCGCTTTCGCCAGCGCGGTAGACGTAGCATTTCTCCGGGTCGAAGTAACCGAAGTAACGCTCGCCAGCGGCATAGACAGGATTCGGATTGGCAGGCGCCGCCGTCGCCGCATGGGCCGAGGAAGGCAGCAGAAACAGATTGCCCGGCGCACCGCTGGCGATCTGCAGCGGAACCTGGCTGACCGGCGCAGCCGACAGCGCTCCGGCCAACGCGGCTCCCAGTATCAGGAAACAGATTCTCGCCAGTCTCATTGCCACCTCCCTGCCCGCTAGCGAACGAAATAGATACTGTTCAGCCGAACGCGGGAAACCGGTTCTCCCGAGGGCTGGCGACGAACGCCAAAACCTGTGGCGCGCACCTCGACGGCCACGCCATTAGCCGCCCCGCCCTTGCCGACTTCCAACCCTTCGCTGGCCAGCCAGCGCAGGAAACGCAGTTGGTAGACCGGCTTCGCCGCGCTCTCCGAAAAGCCGCTCACCGAGCCGTCGCTGAGGTAGGCAGCAGCCTCGGGGCGGTTCTGCCGATGAATATCCAGCGCGGCCTGTTCGCCCGCACGCAGCGCTGCCTCCGCCGCCTGGAAAGCCATCTGCCGGTCACGCAGGTTGCCGGCCATGCGCTCCTCCAGTTGCACCATGCGCATCCCTGCCAGGCCGATCAGCGTGAGCAGCAACAGCATGACCAGCGAGACCAGCAGCACCGCCCCGCATTCGGATCGATGGCGCATCGACGAACGCCGGCTCATGGCAGCGAGTTGCGCAGCGCGATGGTGCTGCCCATCACCAGTCGCAACCGGCGATCCGCATCCGGCGCCAGGGTGCGGCCATCGAACACCAAGGACTTCGGCGCCTCGTCGGCCTGGCCGGTCTGACTCTGCAGCAGCAGGCTGACGCGCACGGTACGCACCCGGCGCCACTCCTCGGCGGTCATTTCGTGGGCGGCCTTGTAGATCGCCACCGCCTCGCTATCCGCCCCCGCTACGCCATAGCGCAGGCTCATGCCAGCGACGCCGTTGACCAGCTCGCTCGTCTGCGCCACGCCCGTGGTATCGCTGTTGTCGGTGACGAACAGCCCCGGCGTCCCATCGACGCCACGGCCGATCCAGTAGACGGCGTAGCGGTATGGATAGGCGCGAGTCGCCGGTGCCAGGAAGTGCTCCAGCGATCGATCCGCCAGCAGGCTCGCCGCGTTGCCGGCATTGCGCAGCAGCAGACAGGACTGCTGATCGCTGAGCAGATAGAAGGCTCCGGCGACGGCCCCGGCTGAGACGAGATTCACGCGATTGCCGGCAATCGACCCGGTGGCGAGAATCGGCTCGGCGGCGTAGCGCAGGAGCACCCCATCGGTGTTGGCAAGACGCCCTGAAGGCATCCAGGCTGCCGACAACGCGCCGCTGCCATAGCCCTCGATAGCGGCCCTCTCCAGGGCATACTGCGCCGCATCGACTCCAGAGGCGTTGACCAACCCGGCAGGGCAGGCGCCGGTGAAACCTGCATTGCGCAGGCCCTGCGCCAGGACCTCCAGCGCGAAGCGACCGTTCTCCTGCAGCTCGGCCAGGGCGACGCTGCTCTGGTAGCTGCGCTTGCTGCTGAGCACGACCTGGATCACGCCCGCCAGAAGCAGCAGGCCCAGCGCCATGGCGATCAGCAATTCGACCAGAGACAGCCCGCGCTGGCGCATGTCAGAACCCCGCCCGGTAGACGAAGGTTTCGGCGCCGCTCGCCGCCCCCGGACGTTCGCCGGCCCGCCGGTCACTCCAGCGCACAGCGACTATCGCGCTGTACAGCTCCCCGCTGCGGATCACCTGCACCGAGCCGCTACCCGTTCCGCCGAGCGTCTCGCAGACATCGGCCTGCCATTGGCCGAGATCGAGTTGAGCCCGCGTCGCACCGCCGGCCTTCGGACATCCGTCGGCCTTCGCAGCGAAGCCCGTGTCGTAAGCGCCCGCTCTGGCCGCCTCGGGATTCGCGCGCAGCAGGTCGGCCATCTCGCCGGCCAGCCAGGACGCCTGGGAACGTTGCAGCGCGCTGTAGCCCGCACTGATGCCGGCACTCTGCAGCCCCGTCAGACCGAGCATGCCGATGCCCAGAACGAGCACCGAGACCAGCACTTCCACCAGGGTAAAACCTTCGCTGCGCCTGCCGCCGTCCATGCCCGTCGCCTCGCCGCTGAGGAATGAGCCTCAAGGGTGCAAGGCGCAACGCGGCGCGGTCAGCCAGACATTGGCTGGGAGATCGAAGGGAAAAGTCCGCACGCCGAGAGTGATAGACGGAGGTGGTTAGGAAAAGCCTGAGCCGTGGGATCGTCCTTCCGAGTGGAATACCGCTTGCCGCGCGAATCAAACGCTCGCAGCGTTAGCTGCGAGCGCTCAGCGGGCGCAGCGATTACGGCCGCCGTTCGAGCCGACGCTCCAGTTGGGCGAGGAAGCCGATCTCATAAGCCATGCGGTCGAGCATGGACCTCTGCAGCGTGCGGCCCCGCGCGAAGTTGCTCCAGAGCGTTTCCCCGCCTGGGGCGAACAGCCATTCGCGAGCCACCAGCGCGCCATAGCTCATGACGAGATGGGATTCCTCCGGCCAGCCCGGCGGGGTTTCGAATCTAAGGGGGTGGTCGCTGCCCGGTAGAGGATGGAACGGGCTTGAGGCGGGATCGAGGGTGTTGTCGTCTGAAGACATGGGCAAATCTCCAATGCATTGAGAGAGCTGCCGACATCGCTGTCAATCGAAGGGAGGCAGACCACGCGGGGTTGACAGACCGGGCATTGGAACCGGCAGACCCCACGAGGAGGTCTCCCCGCGCGATCTGCCATAGCGTCTTCAACCAAAACTCGGGTCGAAGCAGGGCCTGCAAAAAACGTCCGCCGTTTTTCGCATGCACCTGTCGGCGCAATCGCGCCAATGCTTCGGGCTGTCAAACCCGATCACGGATATAGCCGTGACGGGCGCAGCATAGGGGCTGCCTTCCGAGCGGGCAAGAACAGGTGCTCGCGCGGAAAGGCTATCGGCTAGATCTGACGTAAATGAAGTGCAGCGGCTGTCAGCTCTATCTATTCCGTAGGGCAGAAAACAAACCTCGTACTTCCATCGACCAATCGCACGAGTTCCCCGGACCGGTCCGACTGACAAGGCGACAGCCTAACTGGTGGGATGACCATTCCTCTGGAATGGACGTCCGCCATGCTCATCGATGCCGCCCACCGCTTCTTCGATCACAGCCGCCACACATTCAGCGTCAGAGACGTCGATGCGCCGCTCGATGTCCTGGCCTTCAGCGGCGACGAAGGGCTCAGCCAGCCCTTCCTCTACCGCATCGAATTCACCAGCACCCACCGCGACCTCCCAGCCGACGCCTTCCTCTGCAAGGACGCCTGCTTCAGCCTGCGCGCGCCGCCCGAACAGTTGGGCATCCCTGGCTACACGCCGCCGATCGCGCCGCCCCTGCGCACGCTGTACGGCACGATCAGCCGCTTTTCCCTGCTATCCATGTCACGGGACGAATCCCGCTACGAGGTGGTTTTCGTCCCCCGTCTGCAGCTGCTGGGCCTCGCCCGCCAGTACCGCCTTTACCAGAACCAGAGCGTGCCGGAGATCGTCGAGCAGGTGCTGCGCCGCAACGAGTTCGCCGGCCAGGATTTCCTCTTCCAGCTGACCCGCGAATATCCGCCGCGCGAACAGGTGATGCAGTACGGCGAGGACGATCTGGCCTTCATCCAGCGCCTGACGGCCGAAGTGGGCATCTGGTACCGCTTCTCGATGAACCCGGAGCTGCGCATCGAGACGGTGGAGTTCCACGACGACCAGCGTCACTACCTGCCCGCGCCACCCTTGCCGCTGCGCCCGCTTTCCGCGCTGGAGTCCAGCGGCCGGGACGCCGTATGGAACTTGCAGAGCGGCCATGGGCTGGTCGTGCAACGAGTCAGCAACCGCGCCTACGACTACCGCGACGCCGGTGCCCAACTGGACGCCAGCGTCGACCAGCTCAATTCGCCGAAAACCACCTACGGCGAGGCCTACCACTACGGCGAGCCACACCAGAAACTCGGCGACGTCTACGCCCAGGACGAAGACCTGGAAAGCGAGAGCGGCTACTTCTACGCGCGCCTCGCCCATGAACGCTATCTCAACGCGCGCACGCGCCTGACCGGCTGCACCAGTAGCCCCGCGCTGCTTCCCGGACAGATACTGAAGCTCGACGGCGTAGACAAACACTTCGCGCCGGGTGCGGTGATCGTTCGCGTGCACAGCTGTGCCGCCCGCGACCGCAGCTTCGAGGTGCAGTTCGAGGCCATCCCCTACGACGAACAGGTCTGCTTCCGCCCCGACGTGCCGGCCAAGCCGGTGATCGCTGGCACTCTCCCAGCCCGCGTCACCAGCCCCGAGCCGAACGACCTGTACGGCCACATCGATAAAGACGGCCGCTATAAATGTCACTTCCTATTCGACCGCGATACCTGGCCCGCAGGGCGTGAGTCGATGTGGCTAAGGCTGGCGCGCCCCTATGCCGGCGATACCTACGGCCTGCACCTGCCTTTGATACAAGGCACCGAAGTCCGCGTCGAATTCGAGAACGGCGACCCGGACCGACCGTACATCGCCTATGCCTTCCACGACTCGCGGCATCCCGATCACGTCACGCTGAAAAACTACAAGCGCAACGTCCTGCGCACGCCGGCCAACAACAAGCTGCACCTGGATGACTCGCGTGGGAAAGAGCACATCAAGCTGTCCACCGAACACAGTGGCAAGAGCCAGCTCAACCTCGGGCATTTGGTGGATGCCCAGCGCGAACAGCGCGGCGAAGGCTTCGAACTGCGCACCGATGGTTGGGGCGCAGTGAGGGCCGGCAAGGGCGTGTTCATCAGCGCTGATGCACAGCCCGGCGCGCAAGGTCAGGTACTGGCCATGCAGGAAGCTATCGCCCGCCTGGAGCAGGCCGGCGACGAGATGCAGAAGCTCTCCAGCGATGCCGAAATGTCCCAGGCCGACGCAGCCAACTATCTTGCGCAAATCGCCTTCATGCGCGAGGAGGTGGCCCAGCTCGAAAGCGCCGTCGCCCTGCTCAGCGCCCCGCAAGGCATCGCACTCACCAGCGGCCAGCACCTGCAACTGGCCGCCCAGCAGAGCCTGATGCTCAACGCCGGCGCTGAGGCGGACATCAGCGTGGCCAAAAGGCTGTTCGCCGGCATCGGCGCAGGCATGAGCCTGTTCGTCCGCAAGCTCGGCATGAAGCTCTTCGCCAACCACGGCGCGGTCAGTATCCAGGCGCAGAACGACCGCATGGAGCTGCTTTCCCGCAAGGGCGTGGATGTCGTCAGCACCGAGAACGAAATCCATATCACCGCCAGGAAGCGCATCGTCCTCAACGCCGGCGGCAGCTACCTCACGATGGACAACTGCGGCATCGAGTACGGCACCCAGGGCGATTACCTGATCAAGTCCGGGCATTTCGCCTATCTCGGGCCAGCCCGCCTGCATCCGGACATCCCCTTCCTGCCGCGCGAATCCACGGGCGAAGCGAAGAAGAAATCCATCTACCCACTGTCGCTCTGACTAGGCAAAGGAAGCCTGCACATGATCATCAGTCCTCCCTTCATCCCCGCCCCGATAGCCGGGGAAACCGACGAAGCCTTCGTCAACCGGGCCATGCCCGGCGGCAACCTGGGCGATGGCGCCTTCCCCTTGAGCTTCGACCTCAACTGGCATGGCGGCCTGCATCTGCGCGCTCCGCAGGAGAACGGAAAGAACCTGCCTGTACGCGCGATTGCCGACGGGACGCTCGCATACTTCCGCGCCCCAGCGAAGAAAACCAACGATCCCAACAACGCGCTCAACTATGGGGATGGCTGGACAGACAACGGCTGCATCGTGCTGCGTCACGAAACCGAAATCGGCGAAGGCGCACGCAGCCAGGTGGTGTTCTATTCGATCTACATGCACCTGTCGAAAATCAACATCGCCAACCCGCAGCTCAAGCAGCGCATCTACCGCAAGGACAGCATCGGCGAGGTCGGGGAAATCTACGGCAGCGCCGGCAAGATCCACTTCGAAATCATCGCCAGCGACAGCCAGGTCGAGCATCTGACCGGCCGCAGTACGAGAGAGCTTGACTACCGCACCCACGACGGCCGCACCGACAGTTGCTGGGGCGACATGTACTTCTACATCCCCAACACCCTGGACGGCTTCGCCGCTCCGCCGACCAACTTCGCCCAAGCCGCTCATTCCGGCACGCCGGCATATCGCTGCCCTTCCCTGCCCGATGGCTGGTACACCCCCGATGGCAGACTTTCCACCCTGGCATTCTTGACCAACGAGATCGACGGCTATCACCCGGAAACAGTCAAGCAACTGCGCGAGGGCCTCATCGTCCGCATGCACTACGACAGAGGCCAGTGCCAGTTGACCACCTACCACGTGACCGGCGAACTCATCGGCAGCCAGAGCGAAGACGCGGACTTCGAATACAACCTCTACACCACCGCCACCCGCCGCTACCCCGCCTGCCCCAGCGCCGGTTACGAACTGCTGCGCTTCGGCCGGGTACTGGGGCCGGACGCGCTCCAGCCAGCCAACGCCGCACACTGGCGGAAGATCAGTCTGCCGCCCCGTACCGAAGCTGGCGAAGCGGAACGCAGCGCCTGGTTCAACCTCAACGCCTCCGGTGTAACCCGCTTCAGCGATGCAGACTTCCCGCATTGGATGGGCTGGCGTTTGATCGATGACGACAAGGACTCCGACAGTCACTGCCAGTCGGCCTACATTCGCGAACTGCTGCAACCCGGCACCTCCCTCACCGGCCCCCGGCCCCGCC
>NZ_JBGLYK010000190.1:0-11600 GCF_047304025.1 Pseudomonas sp. Pseusp97
GTGGACGCCGAACAGCACAAGTCCAGCGCCGCCATGGCCGCGGTGGCCAGCGGCGCTTCCGGCGCGGCCAGGCCGAGGTCGCGGGGCTGGATGAACAGGCCGTTGCGCAGCACCAGGGCGCGTTGCAGGGTGTTCTCCAGCTCGCGCACGTTGCCCGGCCAGTCGTGTTGCAGCAATGCGCGGCTGGCAGCCTCGGTGAGCAGGTCGTGCTCGGCGTCCTGCGGTGCGTACTGGCGGATGAAGCGGCGCGCCAGCGGCAGCACATCTTCCTTGCGCTCGCGCAGCGGCGAGATGTGCAACGGCAGCACGTCGAGGCGGAACATCAGGTCGGCGCGGAAGCGCCCCTCGCTGACTTCGGCCTGCAGGTCGCGGTTGGTGGCGGCGATGATGCGCACGTCCAGCTCGATCTCGCGGCGCCCGCCCAGGCGCTCCACGCGCTGCTCCTGCAGCACGCGCAGCAGCTTGGCCTGCAGGGCCAGCGGCAGCTCGCCGATCTCGTCCAGCAGCAGGGTGCCGCCGTTGGCCAGTTCGAACTTGCCCGGTTGGGCCGTCACCGCGCCGGTGAAGGCGCCGCGTTCGTGGCCGAAGAGGATGGATTCGAGCATCGCCTCGGGGATCGCCGCGCAGTTCACCGCGATGAAGGGCGCGTCCGGGCTGGCAATGCCATGGATGTAGCGGGCCAGCAGTTCCTTGCCGGTGCCGGTCTCGCCGGTGATCAGGATCGGCGCGCGGGTCTGCGCCACGCGTTGCGCCATGGCCAGCAGGCGGCGGCCTGCCTGGGAGCGCGAGACGAAGAGTTCCTGGGCGGCGCTGGAGGCTTCCTGGCGGCGCAGCAGCGCGGCCAGCTGGCCGGCGCCGAAGGGCGAGAGCAGGTAATCGACGCAGCCGAGGTCGAGCAGGGTGGCGGCCTTGTCCTGCTCTTCATAGCCGACGATGGGCACCACGTCGCGCTCGCGGCCATCGCTGAGCAGCGCGCCGACCTGTGCATAAAGGTCAGGGGCGGGGAAGGCGCCGGCGAGGATGAACAGCAGAGCAGCATCGCTGCGCGCGCGGGCCAGCTCGGCGAAGCCGGAGAAGCGCTCGACACGGCAGCCTTCGGCCAGCAGCGTCTGCAAAAGGAGGGCGTGAGCGGCGTCCGAAGACGGCCCGATGATCGCAACTTTTTTCTGCGCCGGCCGCTCTTCGAGCAGCGTTTCACATAATTGGTCGATCGACTGGCTTAAACTGTTCACCGCAACTTTCCATTCGCTAGTGCGTTCGAAATCCCCCCCGCGTCGTACGCCAGCACCGGCCGAAACTTTTCATCGGCGGTTGCGCAACTTCTTTATGGAAGGGGTTTCTCACGGGTGGCATTGCAACAACTTCGTCATCATTGAAGTCGCTGCAACCTGTAACTAACTCACCCACACTAACAAGTGCCAGCACTTCGCCATAGCTTCCCGCCGATTAATTTAAATCAATAGACAAAAAGTTCCGTCAAAAACAGCATTTGATATCTATTGATTTAATCGGGCGACCTCAGAACGCTATCATTGCGCCACTTCAGCAGCCTGCGACGCAGCAGTCACGGGCTTCCTGACAGACAGAGCATGCCGCGAGCAACGATCAGCCGACCCCGGCGGTCATGACACTTCCCGTGTCCTTGGGCAGATGGCAGATCGAACCTGGAAGTACGACGCTGAGCATGACTGGTAAATCAAAAGTCCACCATGGCGTGCCCGCCGACAGTCTGATCCGACTGAAACCGCAGAAACTCGGCCGGCATTATCACAAGATTCCGCAGCACATCAAAGAGATCTCCGGTAAATACCCGCGGATCATCAGCGACTACTTCCTGCGGCATTATCGAATCAATCTCGAACTGCATGACCTGACGATTCACGAGGAACTTCCCCGTGAACTGGAATGCCTGTTCGATTCGCCCCTGGGCAAGTTCGGTTTCGCCATGGACCGCGCCCTGCTCACCGAAGTCATCGAGTGCTATTACGGCGGCACGGTGGTCGCCAATCGCGACACGCCGCCGATCAGCAGCTCCGAGCAGCGCATGCTCGACCGCCTCGGCCTCGACGTGGTGGACCTGTTCGGCCGCGCCCTGCTGATGGGCGAGTCGGTCGGCCGCCTGCAGCAGATCGACCCCACCTATGAAGAAGTGCAGTGGGAGTACATCGCCGAGTTCAGCTACGTCAGCCACCTGACCGGCGAACGCTCCTCGCTCTACCTCTATCTGGACAACCCGCTGGCGGATGAGTTGACCCGCCGCCTCGCCGGCCCGCCGCCGCCGCGCCTGACCGGCAACCCGGTGGAGCACATCAAGCACCTGCCGCTGCGCCTGGACTGCGTGGTCGCCGCCGCGCGCCTGCCGCTGTCGCAGGTGCTGGCCCTGGAGCCCGGCGATGTGCTGACGATCCGCCCGCTGGAGCGCGTCGAAGTGCGGGTCAACCAGCAGAAGCTGTTCCGCGGCGCCATCTTCGAAGACGACGGCACCCTCTTCCTCTCCTCCCTGGAAAGCGTGAAAACCCCATGACCGGTTCTCTCTCCGACTCCGAATTCGAGTCGCTGATCAACGACGGCGACCTGGGCCTCAGCCAGGACGTCACCGACATCCCCGCCGAACCCGTGCGCGCGCCGCTGCCGCAGCAGGACCTGGCCTTCTTCGGCAAGATCCCGGTGAACGTCACCCTGGAAGTCGCCTCGGTGGAAATCTCGCTGAAGGAGCTGATGGACGTCGACGCGAACAGCGTGATCGTCCTCGACAAGCTCGCCGGCGAGCCGCTGGACGTGAAGGTCAACGGTGCGCTGTTCGCCAAGGCCGAGGTGGTCGTGATGAACGGCAACTACGGCCTGCGCGTGCTCGAACTGTGCGGCGCCAGCCTCGACGCCCTGACTGCGTGATGCTGTCCCGCTACCTGGCCACGCCTGGCCTGCTCATCGCCGCGCTCTGCCCGCTCTGCGCGCAGGCGGCCGGCGGCGAGGTCACGCTGTTCAACCTGCACGACACGGCGGACGGCCAGGCCTTCAGCGTCAAGCTGCAGATCCTCATCGTCATGACCCTGCTGGGCTTCCTCCCGGCGATGCTCATGCTGATGACCTGCTTCACCCGCTTCGTCATCGTGCTGGCGATCCTGCGCCAGGCCATCGGCCTGCAGCAGAGCCCGCCGAACAACGTGCTGGTGGGCATCGCCCTGGTGATGACCCTGCTGGTCATGCGCCCCGTCTGGCAGGACGTCTACAGCAACGCCTACCAGCCCTTCGAGGCCGACCAGATCAGCCTGGAGGACGGACTGGGCCGCGCCAAGCAGACCCTGAGCCGCTTCATGCTCGCGCAGACCAACCGCACCTCGCTGGAAACCATGGTCAGCCTGGCCGGCGAGACGGTGCCGGAGAACCTCAACGACCTGGACTTCTCCCTGCTGCTGCCCTCGTTCGTGCTCAGCGAGCTGAAGACCGCGTTCCAGCTGGGCTTCATGATCTTCATCCCGTTCCTGGTGATCGACCTGGTGGTGGCCAGCGTGCTGATGGCGATGGGCATGATGATGCTCTCGCCGATGATGATCTCGCTGCCGTTCAAGCTGATGATCTTCGTGCTGGTGGACGGCTGGGCCCTGATGATGGGCACGCTGACCAGCAGCGTGCAGCCGTTCTAGGGGCCCTGCGATGCTCACTCCGGAAAGCGCCGTCGATATCGTTTCCAACGCTGTGCACATCACTGCGCTGATCGTCTGCGTGCTGATCCTGCCGAGCCTGATCGGTGGCCTGCTGGTGAGCATTTTCCAGGCGGCCACGCAGATCAACGAACAGATGCTCAGCTTCCTGCCGCGCCTGCTGATCACCCTGGGGATGCTGGTGTTCGCCGGTCACTGGATCCTGCGCACGCTCTCGGAGCTGTTCATCGAGTCGTTCCACCAGGCAGGCCGACTGGTCGGCTGATGCCATGCAGCAAGGCGCATCCATCCTGCAGGCCTTCGACTACCTGCAAACGCTGCAGGCCTGGTGGTGGCCCTTCTGCCGGATCATGGCGGTGTTCGCCCTGGCGCCGATCTTCAGCCACAAGGCCATCCCGGCGCGCCTGCGCATCCTCCTCGGACTGGCGTTGACCGTCGCCCTGGGCGCCGCGCTGCCGCGTCCACCGGCCATCGATCCGCTGTCCGCGCAGGGGTTGCTGGTGGCGCTGGAGCAGGTGATCTTCGGCCTGATGCTGGGTCTTGCGCTGATGCTGGTGTTCACCGTCTTCACCCTGGTGGGCGACGTGATTTCCACCCAGCTGGGCCTGAGCATGGCGGTGTACAACGACCCCATGAACGGTGTGTCGTCGTCCTCGATCCTCTACCAGCTGTACTTCATCCTGCTGGTGTTCCTGTTCCTCTCCATCGACGGCCACCTGCTGGTGGTGAGCATCCTCTACCAGAGCTTCGTCTACTGGCCGGTGGGCAGCGGCCTGCATTACCTGGGGCTGGAATCGGTGGCCGGCAGCCTCGCCTGGGTGTTCTCCGCCGCCGTGCTGATCACCCTGCCGGTGGTGTTCTGCATGACCCTGGTGCAGTTCTGCTTCGGCCTGCTCAACCGTATCTCGCCGGCGCTCAACCTGTTTTCCCTGGGCTTTCCCATGGCGGTGCTGGCGGGCCTGGTGTGCATCTGGCTGACCCTGCCGGACATTCCCGAGAACTACCTGAAACTCACCCGCCAGCTGCTCGACGCCATCGGCGTGATCTTCCGCGAGGGGCGCCATGGCTGACCAGCACAGCGCCCAGGAGAAGACCGAAGAGGCCTCCCAGCAGAAGCTCAGGAAGAGCCGCGAGGATGGCCAGGTCAGCCGCTCCAAGGACCTCTCCACCACCCTCTCGCTGCTGGCCACGCTCATTGCGCTGAAGTTCTGCGTGGAGCACTTCTACGACGGCATCAGGCAAGGCTTCGCCCTGTCCTTCATCGACCTCAGGCACAGCGAGATCGGCCTGGACGACCTGCCGCTGGTGCTCGGCCACCACCTGGTGCTGTTCATCACCACGCTGCTGCCGCTGCTGGTTACGCCGCTGCTGGTGGTGCTGTTCTCGATGATCCCCGGCGGCTGGATCTTCTCCAGCAAGAACTTCATGCCCAAGCTCTCCAAGCTCAACCCCATTACCGGGCTGGGACGCATCTTCTCGATGCAGAACTGGACCGAGCTGGCCAAGTCGCTGCTGAAGATCGCCGTGCTGATCCTCGTCGCCCTCTACCAGTTGCACGGCGCCCTGCCCGGCCTGCTGGCGCTGCAACGCAGCAACGTGCACAGCGCCATCGCCGCCGCCTTCGGCACCTTCTACGACATCACCCTGTCGCTGCTGGTGGTGTTCATCCTGTTCTCGGTCATCGACATCCCGATCCAGTACTTCTTCTTCAAGAAGAAGCTGCGCATGACCAAGCAGGAGCGCAAGGAAGAGCACAAGAACCAGGAAGGCCGCCCGGAAGTGAAGGCGCGCATCCGCCAGTTGCAGCGCCAGCTGGTGCACCGGCAGATCAGCAAGAGCATCAAGACCGCCGACGTGGTGATAGTGAACCCGGTGCATTTTGCCGTCGCGCTGCGCTACGACCCGAAGAAGGCCCAGGCGCCCTACGTGGTCGCCAAGGGCCTGGACGAGACCGCGCTGTACATCCGCAAGCTGGCCAGGACCCAAGACCTGGAAGTGCTCGAGCTGCCGCCGCTGGCCCGCGCCATCTACGCCACCACCCAGGTGAACCAGCAGATACCCGCGCAGCTGTACAAGGCCGTGGCCCACGTCCTGACCTACATCCTCCAGCTCAAGGCCTGGCGCTCCGGGCGCCGTGAGCGGCCGGAGCTGATCAGGAACATCCCCATTCCCGAAGAACTGCTGAACAGAGTCTGACCATGCGCCTACTGCAGTCACTATTGCCGACCTTCCAGAGCGGCCGCATCGGCATCCCGCTGATCATCCTGTCGATCCTCTCGATGATCATCCTGCCGCTGCCGCCGCTGGTGCTGGACGCCCTGTTCACCTTCAACATCGTGGTGGCGATCCTGGTGCTGCTGGTCAGCGTGTCGTCGAAGAGTCCGCTGGACTTCTCCCTGCTGCCCACGGTGATCCTGGTCACCACGCTGCTGCGCCTGACCCTGAACGTCGCCTCCACCCGCGTGGTGCTGCTCGACGGCCACACCGGCACGGGCGCGGCGGGCAAGGTGATCGAAGCCTTCGGCCACGTGGTGATCGGCGGCAACTTCATCGTCGGCCTGATCGTCTTCGTGATCCTGATGATCATCAACTTCATGGTCATCACCAAGGGCGGCGAGCGCATCTCCGAGGTGACCGCGCGCTTCACCCTCGACGCCCTGCCCGGCAAGCAGATGGCCATTGACGCCGACCTCAACGCCGGCCTGATCGACCAGAACGAAGCCAAGCGCCGCCGCTCGGAAGTGGCCAAGGAAGCCGACTTCTACGGCGCGATGGACGGCGCCTCGAAGTTCGTCCGCGGCGACGCCATCGCCGGCATCCTGATCCTGCTGATCAACCTGTTCGGCGGCCTGGCCATCGGCGTGTTCGTCTACGACCTGCCCGCCGGCGCCGCCTTCCAGCGCTATGCCCTGCTGACCATCGGCGACGGCCTGGTGGCGCAGATCCCGGCGCTGCTGCTGTCCACCGCGGCAGCGATCATCGTCACGCGGGTCAACGAGTCGGCGGAAATCACCAGCCTGGTGCGCAAGCAGATGCTGGCCTCGCCGTCACTGCTCTACACCGTCGCCGGCATCCTCGTGGTGCTCGGCCTGGTGCCGGGCATGCCGCACATCGCCTTCTTCGCCTTCGCCGCGCTGGTGGCCTTCATCGCCTGGCGCCTGTCGCTGGCCGGCCCGCCCATCGAGGCGCAGACGCTGGAGCAGACTCAGGCGCTGACGCAGGCCATGGACCAGGAGCGCGCGCAGCAACTGGGCTGGGAAGACATCCCGCTGGTGGAGCGCCTGTCCATCTCGCTGGGCTACAAGCTGGTCAGCCTGGTCAACGAGGCCAGCGGCGCGCCGCTGCCGCAACGGATTCGCGGTGTGCGCCAGACGCTCTCGGAAAACCTCGGCTTCCTCCTGCCGGAAGTGCAGATTCGCGACAGCCTGCGCCTGAAGGCCTCGCAGTACGCCATCCACATCAACGGCGAGCGCATCGACGGCGCGGAAATCCATGCCGACCGGCTGATGGCCATTCCCTCGCCGGAACTCTATGGCGAAATCGACGGCATCCTCGGCGTCGACCCGGCCTACCGCATGCAGGTGGTGTGGATCCTGCCGGCGGACAAGTCCCGCGCGCTGAACCTGGGCTACCAGGTGATCGACTGCGCCAGCGTGGTCGCCACGCACCTGAACAAGGTGGTGCGCGAGCACCTGCCGGACATCTTCAAGCACGACGACGTCGAGCACCTTATGCAGCGCCTGACCCTGCAGGCACCCAAGCTGGCCGAATCGCTGAAGGCGCAGCTGACCTACTCGCAGCAACACCGGGTGTTCCGCCAGTTGCTGCAGGAGGAAGTGCCGCTCAAGGACATCGTCACCATCGCCAGCGCCCTGCTCGAAGGCAGCGAGACCACCAAGGACCCGGTGCTGCTGGCCTCCGACGTGCGCTACGCGCTGCGCCGCAGCATCGTCTCGTCGATTGCCGGCGACCGCCCGGAGCTGAGCGTGTTCGTGCTGGAGAATGCCCTGGAGAACACCCTGCTCGGCGCCCTGAGCATCGCCCAGCAGGCCGGGCCGGTGAGCCTGGACAACATCCCGGTGGAACCCAGCCTGCTCAACCAGCTGCAGCACAGCATGCCGGTGGTGAAGGAAAAGCTGCGCAAGGAAGGCCACCCGCCGATCCTCACCGTGATGCCGCAACTGCGGCCGCTGCTGGCACGTTACGCGCGGGTGTTCAGCCCGGGGCTGCATGTGCTGTCGCAGAACGAGATTCCGGAGCGGGTGGGGGTGCAGATTCTGGGGACGTTGGGGTAAGGCGTTTTTTGGGAGAGTCCGGCGCTGGGCATGCCCTCTCCCCCGCCCTCTCCCTGAAGGGAGAGGGAGCCGTTCGGCGCTCTGTTGTCGTCGCGGAGTCAGCCGGCGAGCGCTGAACTTCCGCCTCGCTCGGGACAGTCCCCTCTCCCTTCAGGGAGAGGGCTAGGGAGAGGGTGCATCAGACTGCACCCAAGCCCATCCCCTCAGGACAGCCGCGCCCGCCCCAACAAACTGCGGTTGAAACTCACCGACATCGACGTCACCAGCTCGGTGAACGCCGCGCTCGGCCGGTCCAGCTTGAAGCCCTGTTCGAAGCGCGCATTCTTGGCGTCTTTCTTCGACCACTGGCAGATCGCGCTGATGTCCACCGAGCGGGTGTGGTCCTCGCGCACCGGAATCTCCAGGCGCATGTCATAGCAACTGCCCGGCGCCAGCGGCTCCTGCGTTACCAGCCGCAGGCCGCCCATCGAGACGTCCAGGACCACCCCCATGGGGTCGCCGCTCAGGCGGTTGGTCACGTTGATCTGGCCGATGTGGCGGAAGGTCAAACGACGGTGCTTGCGCATGGCGGCCTCTTGTAGGGATCGGGCTCTGGGTTCAGGGAGCGAAACGCGCGCGCATCCTAGCAGCGCGGGCGCCTCAAGCGAACTCAAAAGCTATCAACTGGCCAGTATCTGGATAGGAAATCGCCGCGCCTTCCATCGCCCGGCGCACTGCTGCAGTCGCGCAGCAGATACTCTGCGAGCTGCGCTGCACGATTGCCCCCAGTGCTGCGTTTTTGCATACACCCTTGCGCACTACCCCACCAAGTGCGGGATTTTCAGGCTGGCATGCAACATGCCTGCGCTCTTCACGCGCGCCGCAAACGCCGCGCCGCCGTGTTGGGAATTTGCAATGGGAGATTTGCGTTGGAGGGAGAAATGGACCCACTGAAACTGCTGCTGGACAGGGGCCTGCTGCTGTCCGACAGCCTGACGTCCCAGGGACGCTTCATCGAAGTCTCCGCCGAGCAGACCGACCAGCTCGGTTACCCGCCCGGTTCGCTGGACGGCCAGGGCGCCGAGCTGATCTACACCGCCGACTCGCTGAACTCGCTGATGCAGTTGTTCGCCAGCCCGCCGGCGGACGAGCGCGTGCAGGACCTGGAGCTGACCCTGATCCGCCATAACGGCGGCCTGCTGCCGGTGCTTGCCAGCGGCGTGCTGCAATGGCGCGACGGCGAGCCGGCGCGCCTGCACCTGGTGAAGATGCCGCTGGGGCCGATCAGCCGGCGCCTGGGCGAGCTGCAGAGCGCCAACGAGGTTATGAGCCAGATGCTCTTCAGCGCGCGGGTGGCCTACTGGTGCATCGAGTTCGCCGAGTCGGTGGACGTGCGCGAAACGCCCGACGAGATCGTCCGCCAGGTGTTCGAGAACCGCTCCTACTGGCGCATGTGCAACCGCGCCATGGCCAACATCTACGAGATGCCCGCCGACGTCGATTTCAGCGAACAGCCGGTGCGCCTGTACTGGCCGCGCAGCCCAGCCAACGAGGAGTTCGTGCGGCGCCTGATCGAGGCGGAATTCCATGTCGACGGCGCGCTGTCGGTGGACCGCCGCCACGACGGCTCGCCGGCCTATGTGGAGAACGACGTGCGCGCCAGCATCCACAACGGTCGCCTGCTGCGTATGTGGGGTAGCCTGCGCGACGTCAGCCAGGAGCTGCGCATGCAGCACGACGCAGAGCAGCGCATCGAGGCGCTGCGCCGGGTGTTCGACGCGGTGCCCGACGCCGTGCTGGTGATCGACGAACAGGCCCAGCCGCAATGGCGCAACGCCGCCTTCGAGCAGACCTTCGGGATTACTCGCGCGGCCGGGCTGGCCTCGACGCTCAACCGCATGCCGCTGCCCGAACGCACCTGGCAGGTGCTCGACCTGCCCGACCAGTTCGGCAACTACCAGTCCTTCAACAGCCACTGCTCGCGCATCCTCATCCGCGAGAGCGTGGCCTGGCGCGTCTTCGTGCTGCGCTTGGCGAACAAAGCGACGGAGCTCCATCCATGAGCAAAGAAGCATGAGCGAAGAAGGCTTCTTCGCGCCGCTGCGCATGGGCATGCGCTCGTCGGTCAGCGCGTCGGCGGAGATGCTCAGCGCGCTGCTGGAAACCCCGGCGCTGCATGCCCTGCTGGACAGTTTCAGCGAGGCGCTGATCGTCTGCGACGGCGACTCGCGGGTGCGCTTCATCAATCTCGCGGCGGAACGGGTCAACCGCGTTACCCGCGTAGACGTGCTGGGCCTGAGCGACGTGGACTTCTTCCAGCGTTCGGCGCTGCAGTTCGACGACTTCCAGCAGGCCCTGCGCCGAGGCGGCAAGAGCGCGCTGACCCGTTCGCGCGATGGCCGGGTGTTCCTCACCCGCGCCCAGGCGGTGCCGACCACGGCCTATGAGAAGCCCTACAGCCTGCTGATCCAGCGCGAGTACGAGCCGGGCACGGCGGGCAGCCTGCGCAGCCCGTCCGGGCGCGCCTCGACCACCGACCTGCAGGGTCTGGGCGACCCGCAGGACAATGCGCTGCACATGTCGCCGCTGCTCTCCTCCATCGCCGACATGGGCGTGCGTGCCTTTCGCCGCCGCGCGCGTCTGCTGCTGCTTGGCGAGCCCGGCGTAGGCAAGACCGCCATCGCCCGGCACATCCACCGCGCCGCCGGCTGGGGCGACCGGCCCTTCATCGACGTGAACTGCGCGAGCATCCCGGAAACCCTGTTCGAGTCGGAAATGTTCGGCTACGAGCGCGGCGCCTTCACCGGCGCGTTGCAGTCGGGTAAGCGCGGCTATATCGAGAGCGCCTCGGGCGGCACGCTGTTCCTCGACGAGATCGGCGAAATCCCGCTGCAGGTGCAGGCCAAGCTGCTCAAGTTCCTCGAGGACGGCACCATCCAGCCGGTGGGTTCGCCGCTGTCCAAGCAGGTCCAGGTGCAGGTGATCGCCGCCACCAACAAGGATCTGCGCGCCCAGGTGGCGGCCGGCGAGTTCCGCGCCGACCTCTACTACCGACTGGCCGTGCTGCCGGTGGAAATCCCGCCGCTGCGCGCCCATCGCGACGACCTGCCGGTGCTGATGGACATCCTCCTGGCGCGCATCAACCGCGACCGCCAGCCGCCGCTACGCCTCGCCTCGGGCTGCCGCGAACGCCTGCTGGGCTACGACTACCCCGGCAATATCCGCGAGCTGGTGAACATCTTCGAGCGCCTCGCCGTGCTCGCCGACGACGTGGCAGAAGAACTGCACCTGCCGCCGGAACTGCTCGGCGCACCGCCGGCCGGCAGCCCCGTCGCCACGGTCGTCGCCGAGCCGGCCGCGGCCATCGACGATCAGCCGCTCAAGGCCCAGGTGCAGCGCTACGAACGCCAGGTGATCCTGCGCGCGGTGAGCCTGTGCGGCAGCAAGCGCAAGGCGGCAATCCACCTGGGTATCGATGTGGGCACGCTGATCCGCAAGTTGCAGCGGGACGATTGAGCGCACTCCGCTCCCACGCCGGGTTTTCCCATATCTGTAGGAGCGGGGGGGGGGGGGGGGGGGCGCCCCCCCCCCCGGGGGGGGTGGGCGCGGCCGACGACCCCAACACAAAAGAAAAAAAAGACACACCACCGCCCCCCCCCCCCCA
>NZ_JBGLYK010000191.1:0-11499 GCF_047304025.1 Pseudomonas sp. Pseusp97
GCGCGCATCCCGCGGCGCGCCGGCGCCCAGCGACTGGCCCACGCGCACGGTCACCGCCATGGCCAGCGAGTAGGGGATCATGAACACCAGCGCGCTGAAGTTCAGCGCCACCTGGTGGCCCGCCACCACCTTCTCGCCGAGCTCGCCGATCAGCAGCGCGATCACCGAGAAGATGCTCGACTCGGCGAACACCGCGATGCCAATAGGCAGGCCGACCGCCACCAGGCTGCCGATCACCTTGGGTTGCGGCAGCTCCCAGTGGCTGAACAGCTGGCTCGGCTTGTAGACCTTCGCCCAGTTCACCCAGAACAGCATGCCCAGCAGCATGAACCACATCACCGAGCCGGTGGCCCAGCCGCAGCCGGGGCCACCCAGGGCCGGGAAGCCGAGGTGGCCGTAGATCAGCACGTAGTTGATCGGGATGTTCAGCATCAGCCCGCAGATGCCCAGCACCATGCTCGGCCGGGTGCGTCCCAGGCCGTCGCTGAAACAGCGCAGCACATGGTACAGCGCCACCGCCGGCAGGCCGCAGGCGATGCCGCGCAGATAGAAGCAGCTGGGTTCGATCAGCGCTTCCTCGACCTTCATCGCGCGCAGCACGGGTTCCGAGAGCAGCCACAGCGTCGCCCCCGCCAGCGGGCCGACCAGCAGCGCCAGCCACAGTGCCTGGCGCACCAGCGGGCCGGTGCCGGCCTGGTCGCCCGCGCCGTAGCGCTGGGCCACCTTGGCGGTGGTGGCAAGCAGGGTGCCGGTCATCAGCAGAAAGATCGGAATCCAGATCGAGTTGCCCAGCGCCACCGCCGCGAGGTCGCGCGGCCCCACGCTGCCGGCCATCACCGCATCGACGAAGCCCATGGCGGTGGTCGCCAGTTGCGCAATCATGATGGGTGCTGCGAGGGTCAGCAGTTCCTTGAGTTCGGTGGCGGTGCGCCGTCCGCGTGAGACGGGCTGGGTGAGGCTGGTCACGGCTTTCCTTGGCAGAAGAAATAAGCGGGAAGCCGGCCAGTTTAAGGGTTGTCCGGGTGGTCAGCAAAGCCTTGCGTGCATGGTGCGGGACCGCGCGCAACTGCGCTGGTAAAGTACCCGGTGCCGCTTTCTGGAGTCAGCCCATGCCTATCCTTGCCGATGAAAACATTCCCCTGGTCGAAGCCTTCTTCGGCGCCCATGGCGAGATTCGCCGTCTGCCCGGACGCGCGATCGACCGCGCGGCCGTTGGCGATGCCGAAGTCCTGCTGGTGCGCTCGGTGACAGACGTCAGCCGCGAGCTGCTCGAAGGCAGCCAGGTAAGGTTCGTCGGCACCTGCACCATCGGCACCGATCACCTGGACCTCGGCTACTTTGCCGAGGCCGGCATCGCCTGGTCGAGTGCGCCCGGCTGCAACGCCCGCGGCGTGGTGGACTGGGTGCTGGGCAGCCTGCTGGCGCTGGCCGAAGTGCATGGCGCCAGGCTCTCCGAGCGTCGCTATGGCGTGATCGGCGCGGGTCAGGTCGGCGGTCGCCTGGTGGATGTACTGCGCGGGCTGGGTTGGGACGTTCGCGTCTGCGACCCGCCGCGCGCCGCTGCCGAAGGTGGCGATTTCCGCAGCCTGGAGGAAGTGTTGCGCGAGTGCGACGTGATCAGCCTGCACACCCCGCTGACCCGCGACGGCGAAAATCCGACGCGCCACCTGATCGACGCTGCGCGCCTCAAGACACTGCGCCCCGGCACCTGGCTGATCAACGCCAGCCGGGGCGGCGTGGTCGATAACACGGCGCTGCGCATCCACCTGGAATCCGGCGCGGATATCGACGTGGCGCTGGACGTCTGGGAAGGCGAGCCGGAAGTGAACGTGCAACTGGCCCAGCGCTGCCGCATCGCCACCCCGCACATCGCCGGCTACAGCCTGGACGGCAAGTTGCGCGGCACGGCGCAGATCTACGAGGCATTCTGCGCCTGGCAGAAATGCGCCCCGGCGGTCGACCTCGACGACCTGCTGCCCGCGCAATGGCTGGCGGAGCTGAGCCTGAAGGAGGAATGCGATCCGGACTGGGCGCTGGCGATGCTCTGCCGCGCGGTGTACGACCCGCGCAGCGATGACGCCGACTTCCGCCGCAGTCTGAGCGGAGATACCCAGACCCGGCGGGCGGCCTTCGACGCGCTGCGCAAGCACTACCCGCCGCGCCGGGAGATCACCGGGCTTTGGGTGGACATCCAGGGCGACTCGCCGCGCCTGGAAAGCCTGCTGACCGCGCTGGGCGCCAACCGGGTCGGGGAATAGCGTCCGTTCCGAAGATCAGCGGCGCGGCGGTTCCCAGGTCTTGTCCAGCTCCTGGCAGGCACGCTGGATCATGTCTTCGGTGATGGGCACTTCGCGGCCCTGGGCATCGATGATCGAACCGCCGACCGGCTGCTGCGGATGACGCGGGGTGGGACGGGGAGTGGTTTCACGTTGGGGTTGCAGGCTCATGGCCAATCTCCTCTACATCAGGTTCTTTGCAGTCTAGGCAGATCAGATGAAAGCCCGGTGACAGAGGCTGCCAAGGGCAGCGTCGGAGAATCGTCACCGAAGACAGACGACAGGTCGCCTCGCAGATTGCGTGCCAATCGCGAGGTCCCCGGTCATCTGCTTGTCGTTATAGTTCGTGGAGTTGCCGCTTCCCTGGTCCGACCCGGCATTGCGCCGGTGGTTCGAAGAAGTTTCCCTCGAGGTTGAGTATGGACAGGATTCGCATAGGGCTGATCATCAATCCGCTGGCCGGTATCGGCGGCCCGACTGCGCTCAAGGGCAGCGATGGGGTGGCCGACCTCGCCCTGGCTCGCGGCGCCGAACCGCGGTCGGCGGAGCGTACGCGGGTCGCCCTGGAGCACCTGCTGCCAGTGTGCGAGCGCCTGGAATTCCTCACCTTCCCCGGCCCCATGGGCGCCGACCTGCTGGCGGACATGGGCTTTGCCCATCGCCTCGTGGGGGCCCTGGAGCACGAGCGGAGCAGCGCGACGGATACCCGTCATGCCGTGCAGGCGCTGCAGAAGGCCGGCGTCGCGCTGATCCTCTTCGCCGGTGGCGACGGTACCGCGCGGGACGTCGCCGAGGTGGCCCACGAAGGTCAGCCGGTGCTGGGGATTCCTGCCGGGGTGAAGATTCACTCCGGGGTCTATGCCATCAGCCCGCGCGCCGCGGGGGAACTGGCGCGGCGGCTGGTGGATGGCGGCCTGGTGCGCCTGACCCAGGGCGAAGTGCGCGACCTCGACGAGGCCGCGTTGCGCGAGGGCCGTGTCGCCGCGCGCTGGTACGCCGAACTGACGGTGCCCGAGGAAGGCCACTTCATGCAGCACGTGAAACAGGCCGGCATGGAGACCGAGGAACTGGTGCTGGCCGATCTCGCCGCCTGGCTGGAGGACAGCTGGGAAGACGACGTGCGCTACGTCTTCGGCCCCGGCTCGACGCTGCATGGCCTGGCCGCCGACCTGCACCTGGAGACCACGCTGCTGGGGGTCGACGTGATCGAGAATGGCGAAGTGATCGCCCGCGACGTCACCGAGGCACAGCTGTTCGAACTGGTGGACGGCCATCCGGCCTTCCTGCTGGTGACCGCCATCGGCGGGCAGGGGCACATCCTTGGGCGCGGCAACCAGCAGATCAGCCCGCGCGTGCTGCGCGCCATCGGCATCGAACGGCTGCGGGTGATCGCCACCAAGCGCAAGCTCGGCACCCTCGAGGGCCGGCCGCTGCTGGTGGATAGTGGTGACGCCGGGCTGGATGCGAGCTTCCCGGCGGCAGTGCGGGTGTGGGCCGGCTACAAGGAAGAGCTGCTGTATCCGCTGGGATGGGGCAGTGAAGCCTGACGAACTGACCATGCCTGTTCGCTCGCGTAGGGCGAATACGCCAGAGGCGTTATCCGCCGCACTGGCGGATAACCCGTTCCGGGTTATGCGCCCTACGTGGCTGGGATGGGGCAGTGATGATCAGCCGCTTGCGTAAGGCGTTTTCCGCCGCGCCAGCGAAGGTCGGGGCTGACCGCGTGAGGAGGGCGAATAACGCCGGAGGCGTTATCCGCCGATAACTCTGTTCGAGGGAAACGTCGGCGCAGGAAGCGATCCCTCTTGCAGATGGCACTCCCTCTGGGGTGAGGGCGCACTTCACGGAAGCAGACAGTGGCGGTATGCATGGTGGTGATTCTCACCGCAGCTGATCTAGACTCCGGCTCTTTGCAAAGTGGCACAGGGGAGCAGGCCATGCATTCGGGCGGATGTCTGTGCGGCGCGGTGCGCTACGAGATCAGCGGCGAACTGGCGCCTGTCCAGGTCTGCCATTGCAGCCAGTGCCGCAAGGCCCAGGGCGGGCCGTTCGCCACCAACATTCCGGTGGACCGCGCGGCGTTCAGGCTGGTGAGCGGTGAGTCGGAGCTGGCCGAGTACCGCGCCACGCCGGAAAAACAACGTGTATTCTGCCGCCGCTGCGGCTCGCCGATCTACAGCGCGCGCGATGCCCTGCCGGAAACTTTGCGGGTGCGTGCGGGAACCCTGGACGAGCCGGTGCGGACAAAGCTCGAAGCGCATTACTACGTCGACTCCCGCGCCAGCTGGTGGCCGCTGGAGGACAAACTGCCCCACCACGGTGGCGCAAAGCCGGGATGAAGGAGCTGGCGCAGCCAGCGGCAGTCAGGGAGTAACAGGGTCGGTGGGAATGGATCGGAAATTTCGTGTGCTGGTGCTGGGCGGTTACGGCAACTTCGGCAGCCTGATCGTACGGCGCCTGAGCGGTATCGACGGCATCCGCGTGCTGGTGGGCGGGCGCGACCAGCGCCGCGCCAATGAACTGGCCGCGCAGGTGGGCGGCGAGGCGGTGTGCCTGGACATGAACCAGCCGACACTGGCCGGCCGCCTCAATGAACTGAAAGTCGACCTGGTGATTTCCACCGCCGGGCCATTCCAGGGTCAGGATTACCGCGTCGCCCGCGCCGCCATCGGCGCTCGCGCGCATTACGTCGACCTGGCCGACGCGCGGCAGTTCGTCTGCGGCATCCACGAGCTCGACCGCGCCGCGCGCAGCGCCGGCGTGCTGGTGTGCAGCGGCGCGAGTTCGGTTCCCGCGCTGGCTGCTTCGGTGATCGACGAGCTGCTGCCGCGCTTCCAGCGCCTGGACAGCATCCACCACGGCATCAGCTCCTCGGCGAAGATTCCCGGCCAGGCCACGGTGTCCGCGGTGCTGGGTTATTGCGGCAAGCCGCTGCGCCAGTGGCGCCAGGGCCGCTGGCAGGACGTTCACGGCTGGCAGGGGCTCAATCGCCATCGTTTCCCCGCGCCGCTGGGTACGCGCTGGCTGGCCCACTGCGACGTGCCTGATCTGGATCTCTTCCCGCAGCGCTACCCCGGCGTGCAGGACGTGCGCTTTTCCGCAGGCCTTGGCCTGAGCCTCACCCAGTTCGGCACCTGGGGCCTGTCCTGGCTGGTGCGCGCCGGCCTGGTAAAGGACGCCGCTCGCCTGGGCGTCGGCCTGCACCGCATGGCCGTGGCCATGGAGCCGCTGGGCGACGGTCGCAGCGGCATGTTCGTTCACCTGCAGGGCATCGATGGCGACGGCAAGCCCCTGGCGCTGTGCTGGGAAATCCTCGCCCAGCAGGACCACGGCCCGAACATTCCCTGCATGGCGGCGGTGGCCCTGGCGCGCAAGCTGGCCGCCGGGCAACTGGGCCAGCGCGGCGCAACGGCCTGCGTCGGCCTGCTGAGCACGCAGGAGTACCTCGACGAGCTGGAGGGCCTGAGCATCTCCCATGGCCTGCGTGAACTGACCCTGCAATGAGCCGGAGGTGTTGCCCAGGCAACAGTCGATCAGCAGCGCTGTTGCCTGGGTGACACGAAACACCCGTCAGAACCGGCTGAAGTGCCCCAAAATCATACATTTCCCTGTTGGTACGGCCCTTGCTCAAGGCTTCTGTACCTAGCGCAACAGTCAACAGGGAAAACCCATGACCAGCCCCATCAAAGTGGTCGCCGTCTCCGGCGGCACCTATCGCCCCTCGCGCACCCTGGTGCTCACCCAGGCCGTGCTCGACGCCCTCGGCGAACAGCTTCCGGTGCAAGCCCAGATCATCGAACTGGCCGACATCGCCCGCCCGCTGGGCGCCGCGCTGTCGCGCCAGGAACTCTCCGCGGAGCTGGAAGCCACCCTGCGCGAGATCGAGACCGCCGACCTGCTGGTGGTGGCCTCGCCGGTCTACCGCGGCTCCTATCCGGGCCTGCTCAAGCACCTGTTCGACCTGGTGGACATGAATGCCCTGATCGATACCCCGGTGCTGCTCGCCGCCACCGGTGGCAGCGAGCGCCATGCGCTGGTCCTCGACCACCAGCTGCGCCCGCTGTTCAGCTTCTTCCAGTCGATCACGCTGCCGATTGGCGTGTACGCCAGCGAGGCAGATTTCGCCAACTACCAGATCACCAGCGATACCCTGCGCGCCCGCATCCAACTGGCCGCCGAGCGCGCCGCGCCGCTGTTCGCCCGCCCGCAACTGCGCAAGACCGCCTGAGGAGCCAGCGATGAACGTGTTCTGGTTCCTGCCCACCCACGGCGACGGGCACTTCCTCGGCACCAGCGAGGGCGCGCGCCCGGTGTCGCTGCCGTATCTCAAGCAGATCGCCCAGGCCGCCGACTCCCTCGGCTACTACGGCGTGCTGATTCCCACCGGCCGCTCCTGCGAGGACTCCTGGGTAGTCGCCTCGGCCCTGGCGCCGCTTACCGAGCGCCTGCGCTACCTGGTGGCGATCCGTCCGGGAATCATCTCGCCGACCGTTTCCGCGCGCATGGCCGCGACCCTCGACCGGCTGTCCGGCGGGCGCCTGCTGATCAATGTGGTCACCGGCGGCGACCCGGATGAAAACCGTGGCGATGGCATCCACCTCAGCCACGCCGAGCGCTATGAAGTCACCGACGAATTCCTGCGCATCTGGCGCCGCGTGCTGCAGGGCGAGTCCGTGGACTTCGCCGGCAAGCACCTGCAGGTGGAGAACGCCAAGGCGCTCTACCCGCCGATCCAGAAGCCGTACCCGCCGCTATACTTCGGCGGCTCCTCCGCCGAGGCCCACGACCTGGCGGCCGAGCAGGTGGACGTCTACCTGACCTGGGGCGAGCCGCCGCAGGCGGTCGCGCAGAAGATCGCCGACGTGCGCGAGAAGGCCGCGAAGCAGGGCCGCAGCGTGAAGTTCGGCATCCGCCTGCACGTGATCGTCCGCGAGACCGCCGAGGAAGCCTGGAAGGCCGCCGACAAGCTGATCGCCAACATCTCCGACGAGACCATCGCCAACGCGCAGAAATCCTTCGCCCGCTTCGACTCCGAAGGCCAGCGGCGCATGGCCGCGCTGCACGGCGGGCGCCGCGACCAGCTGGAGATCTACCCCAACCTCTGGGCCGGTGTCGGCCTGGTGCGCGGTGGCGCCGGTACCGCGCTGGTGGGCGATCCGCAGCAGGTTGCCGAGCGCATCAAGGAGTATGCGGACTTAGGGATAGACAGCTTCATCTTCTCCGGCTACCCGCACCTGGAAGAGGCCTATCGCTTCGCCGAGCTGGTCTTCCCGCTGCTGCCCGAGCCCTACGCCAGCCTGGCCGGGCGTGGCGTGACCAACCTCACCGGGCCCTTCGGCGAAATGATCGCCAACGACGTGCTGCCCGGACGCAAGGCCGGCTGACCCGGCGCCTTCGACACCACGCCCCGACTTGCCGGGCAGCAGCCCGGCATGCCCAGAAATGATTGAAGAGGAAGCGAGCGTGAACGCCAAGACGCGTCTCGACGCACAGACACCCGGGCAGATCGCCCAGCGCCTGGCCGCCGGTTTCGCCGAAACCGCCGCCGAGCGCGACATCCGTGGCGGCACGCCGAAGGCCGAGCGCGACGCGCTGCGCCAGAGCGGCCTGCTGTCGCTGATCATCCCCACCGAGTACGGCGGCCTGGGCGCCGACTGGAGCACCACGCTGGACATCGTCCGCCAGTTCGCCGTGGTCGACAGCTCCATCGCCCACGTGTTCGGCTTCCAGCACCTGATGCTGGCCACCGTGCGCCTGTTCTCCCGCCCCGAGCAGTGGCAGCCGTGGTTCGAGCTGACCGCGCGCAACCAGTGGTTCTGGGGCAACGCCCTGAACCCGCTGGATACCCGCACCGTGTCGCGCACCTTCTCCGGCTGGCGCGAGTTCTCCGGGCGCAAGAGCTTCTGCTCCGGCGCGCTGGATTCGCAGATGCTCATCGCCTCGGCGCTGGACGGCGAGGGCGGCAAGCTGCTGATCGCCGCCATCCCCACGGCCCGCAGCGGCATCAGCCTGGCCCACGACTGGGACAACATGGGCCAGCGCCAGACCGACAGCGGCAGCGCCACCTTCGAGCGGGTGCGGGTGGAGGAGAGCGAACTGCTGCTCGATCCGGGCCCGCTGAGTACGCCCTTTGCCTGCCTGCGCCCGCTGATCGCACAGCTGATCTTCACCCACGTCTTCCTCGGCATCGCCGAAGGCGCCTTCGAAGAGGCACGGCAGTACACGCTCAAGGAAGCCCGCCCGTGGTTCCGTTCCAGCGCTGCCACTGTGGGTGAGGACCCTTACGTGCTCGCACATTACGGCGAGTTCTGGGTTGGCCTGGAAAGCACCCGCCTGCTGGTGCGCCGCGCCGCGCAACTGCTCGACGAAGCCTGGAGCAAGGGCGCCGCGCTGGAAGCCGAGGAGCGCGGGCGGCTGGCCGTGGCCATCGCCACCGCCAAGGTCGCCGCCACCCGCAACGGCCTGGAAATCTGCAACCGCCTGTTCGAGGTCACCGGCGCGCGCTCGACCCACGCCGCGCTGCGCATCGATCGCTACTGGCGCAACCTGCGCACCCAGACCCTGCACGACCCGGTGGACTACAAGGTCCGCGAGCTGGGCGACTGGGCGCTGAACCAGCAACTGCCGCAACCGACTTTCTACTCATGAACGCGACCACACCCGAGGGTCTGCTGACCCTGCCCAAATCGCCCGCGCTGGCCACCTCCATCCGCGCCACCGCCCAGGTTTTCGAAGACCCGAAGTCCCAGGCACTGCTCGACCACCTGCAGCAGGTCGCGCCCAGCGAGGCCAGCGTGCTGATCATCGGCGAGACCGGCACCGGCAAGGAGCTGGTGGCGCGGCACATCCACAACCTCAGCGCGCGGCGCGGCGGGCCCTTCGTGGCGGTGAACTGCGGGGCCTTCTCCGAATCGCTGGTGGAGGCCGAGCTGTTCGGCCACGAGAAGGGCGCCTTCACCGGCGCGCTGGCGGCCAAGGCCGGCTGGTTCGAGGAAGCCAATGGCGGCACGCTGTTCCTCGACGAGATCGGCGACCTGCCGATGCCGATCCAGGTCAAGCTGCTGCGCGTGCTGCAGGAGCGCGAAGTGGTGCGCCTGGGCTCGCGCAAGAGCATCCCGATCAACGTGCGGGTGCTGGCGGCGACCAACGTGCAGCTGGAAAAGGCGATCAACGCCGGGCACTTCCGCGAGGACCTCTACTACCGGCTCAACGTCGTCAGCCTGGAGCTGTCGCCGCTGCGCGAACGGCCCGGCGACATCCTCCCGCTGACCCGCCATTTCATCGCCGAATACAGCCGGCGCCTGGGTTACGGGCAGAGCCAGCTGAGCGCCGAGGCGGCGCAGAAGCTGCGCAGCTATTCGTGGCCGGGGAACATCCGCGAGCTGGAAAACGTCATCCACCACACCCTGCTGATCTGCCGCGACGGCGTGGTGCGCGCGGAGGACTTGCACCTGTCCAACCTGCGCATCGAGCGCAGCGAGGAGCCCCGGCTGGAATCCCTGGGCGCCGAGCAGATTCTCCAGCAGGCGTTCCAGCGGCTGTTCGAAGAGCAGGGCGGCAACCTGCATGCGCGGGTGGAAGATGCGCTGCTGCGCGCGGCCTATCGCTTCTGCCATTGCAACCAGGTGCACACCGCCAACCTGCTTGGGCTGAGCCGCAACGTGACGCGCACACGGCTGATCGAGATCGGCGAACTGGTGGTGAACAAGCGCCGGGGCGCGACGGCGATCGATCCGCAGCGGGGCGTGCGGCTGTCCATCTAGGTTGGTCCGTTCAGGCCCGTCTATTTGGAGGTATGCGCCGCCGGCCACTGATCCACGGCAAGAAAACCGGCCAGTGGCCAGCCTAGACTCCGGGACCGCCCATCCCCGCGAAAGGAGTCACCCATGCACGTGGACATCGCCATCGTCGGCGCCGGCCCCGCCGGGCTTTGCCTGGCCCGCTCGCTGTCGGGCAACGGCCTGTCGATCCTGCTGATCGACCGCCAGCCGCTGGCCGCCGTGGCCGAGCCCGCCGAGGACGGCCGCGAGATCGCCCTGACCCACGCCTCCCGCGCCGAGCTGCAGCGGCTGGGGATGTGGTCGCGGATCGACCCGCAGGAAGTCTCGCCGCTGCGCGATGCCCAGGTGCTCAACGGTCCCTCGCTGTTCACCTTGCGCATCGAGGCCGAGCAGGCCGGCGCCGAGCAGCTGGGCTACTTCGTCTCCAACCAGATGATCCGCCGCGCTGCCTTCGATGCGGTGCACGAGTGCGCGGACGTTTCGCTGGTCTGCGGGCGGGCGCTGCGAAATCTGCAGGTGCAACAGGACGGTGTGTCGTTGACCCTGGACGATGACAGCCGCGTCCACGCGCGCCTGCTGGTGGCGGCCGACAGCCGCTTCTCCGAGACCCGCCGGATGCTCGGTATCGGCGCGCACATGGAAGACTTCGGCAAGACCATGATGGTCTGCCGCATGGTCCATGAGAAACCGCATCACAACGTTGCCTGGGAATGGTTCGGCTACGGCCAGACCCTGGCGCTGCTGCCGATCAATGGCGACCGTTCCTCGGTGGTGCTGACCCTGCCGCAGCGCGAGATGGCGCCGCTGCTGGAGCTGGACGAGAAGGCTTTCGCCGACGAGATGGAGCGTCGCTTCGACCGACGCCTGGGCGGCATGCAGCTGCTCGGTCGGCGCCACAGCTATCCGCTGGTGGGTGTGTACTCGGACCGTTTCGTCGGGCCGCGCAGCGCGCTGATCGGCGACGCTGCCGTCGGCATGCACCCGGTCACTGCCCACGGCTTCAACTTCGGCCTGCAGAGCCAGCGTCGGCTGGCCAACGAAATCCTGACGATCCATCGCCGTGGCGGCGATATCGGCGGCGTTTGGCCGCTGCGTCGCTATGCCATGGCCCACCGCCTGGCGACCTGGCCGCTGTACCAGGCCACCCGGCTGATCGTCGGCCTGTACACCGACCCGCGCCCGCCGGTGCGCCTGCTGCGCAACGCCGGCCTGCGCCTGGCGCAGAACCTGCCGCCGCTGCGCACGGCCATCGCCAGGCACCTGACCCAGGGGGCCTGAATGCAGGTAGGTGCCTGTGGGGCGGATAACGCATTCGGCGTTATGCGCCCTACGGAATTGAAGCGTTCGCGGGGCAAAAAGCAGCCGACCAAAAAAGCCCCCCGAATAGGGGGCACGTTGTTTGGGCGCGTGGTAGGGGAAGGGGCCCCCCCCCCCACAAAGGG
>NZ_JBGLYK010000192.1:0-11352 GCF_047304025.1 Pseudomonas sp. Pseusp97
AGCCTGGCGTGCCCGAACCGGCGGCCCCGGTCCTCGACGCGCCCGTTGCGAACGAACCGTCGGCGCAGATGGCCCAGGTCATCGACCTGCACCAGCCCGGCAGCGCGGAGCTGCCCGCCGCGCCGCTGAAGCTGCTCGACGACGGTCGCCCGGTGTGGGCCGCCGAGCCCTTCGAGTGTCTGCTGTTCGACGTCGCCGGGCTGACCCTGGCGGTGCCGCTGGTGTGCCTGGGCTCGATCTATCCGTTGGCGGGGCATGACCTGACCCCACTGTTCGGCCAGCCCGACTGGTTCCTGGGCATCCTGCCGGGCCAGAACGGCAACCTGAAGGTGCTCGACACCGCGCGCTGGGTAATGCCCGAGCGCTACCGCGACGACTACCGCGAGGGGCTGCAATACGTGATTTCCGTGCAGGGCTACGAGTGGGGGCTGGCCGTGCATCAGGTCAGTCGCTCGGTGCGCCTGGACCCGTCCGAGGTGAAGTGGCGCAGCCAGCGCCAGCAACGCCCGTGGCTGGCCGGCACGGTGATCGACCAGATGTGCGCGCTGCTCGACGTCTCGGCCCTGGCCGAACTGATCGCCAGCGGCGCGGCCAAGCGCTTGCAGCCCTGAGGCTGGACGCAAATCATTGAACGAGAACTTTCGCGCCGCCTGCGGCGCGGAACCAGAAGAGGCGAGGGGATATGAAGAAAACGTCAGCGCAAGGTGCCGAAGATCCGATTCTGCAGTGGGTCACCTTCCGCCTGGACAACGAGACCTACGGCATCAACGTGATGCAGGTCCAGGAAGTGCTGCGCTACACCGAGATCGCGCCGGTGCCGGGTGCCCCGAGCTACGTGCTGGGCATCATCAACCTGCGCGGCAACGTGGTCACCGTGATCGACACCCGCCAGCGCTTCGGCCTGGACCCGGCGCCGGTCTCGGACAACACCCGCATCGTCATCATCGAGGCGGACAAGCAGGTGGTGGGCATCCTGGTCGACAGCGTCGCCGAGGTCGTCTACCTGCGCCAGTCCGAGATCGAGACCGCGCCGAACGTCGGTAACGAAGAGTCGGCCAAGTTCATCCAGGGCGTCTGCAACAAGAACGGCGAACTGCTGATCCTGGTCGAGCTGGACAAGATGATGACCGAGGAAGAGTGGTCGGAGCTGGAGAGCATCTGAAGTGCTGATCGCTCTGGTGGTGCTCAGTATCGCCTGCGCGGGCCTCGCGCTGGCGTGCTTCTGGCTGTCCGGCCGGCAGCGCGCCCAGGAGGCGCGGGCGGCTCAGGTGGAGAAGCAGCTCGCGGTGTTCGAGCAGCGCCTGAAGGAACAGGGCAAGCGCATCGAGTCGTACCAGCAGATCAATGTCCGCATGGGCGAGGAGCTGCGCGAGCTGAACAAGCAGGTCGCGCCGCTGCCCGAGCGCCTGGTGCGCATCGAGCAGCGCGACCCCACCAGCCTGTCCTTCAGCCAGGCCGCGCGCCTGGTCGGCATGGGCGCCAGCCCCGAAGACCTGACCCAGAGCTGCGGCCTGTCCCAGGCCGAGGCCGAGCTGGTCGCCCGCCTGCATCAGGGCAAGGCGCGGGACTGAGCCCGCGCCCGCGCTGCGCTCGCCGCCCGCTGCCGCCTGTCGGGATTCCTGAGTTGTAGGATTTTGACTACGGGTGATTAGGACTCGTCTGATAAGAAAGGCGGCAAATCGTCGCTAAATTGGCCTCGTCAAACATTTTCCGAGGCCATCGATATGGCGACCATTTCCCGACGTGCCATGGTGCTGTGCTCGCATCCCGGCCGGCTGCTGAACTACAGCGTGCTGCTCAATCGCCTGGAGTTCTTCCACCTGAGCCTGTGCCTGAACCTGGACGAAGTGCGCAAGGCGCTGGCCACCCGGCAGCGCTACGGTCTGTTCATCCATGACGACTTCCGCCCGGGCCAGAGCGAATTGCTGAGCCTCAAGGCGTTGAGCCGCAGCAACACCTTCCGCCAGTTCCTGCTGGTGGGAAACTACAGCGCCGAGGAGCGCCGCGGCCTGATGCAGTGGGCCTGGGCCAACCGCGTGCCGCTGCTGGATGTGCTGGACAAGCCGATCTCCCTGGCGCAGCTGCGCGAGGTGACCAGCAGCATGGTGCTCTACCACAGCGAAGACGAGCAGCCGATCCGCAAGTCGGTGCGCGAGTTCCACGACTACGCGCCTGCCAACGATCATCCGCAGTACCAGACCGGCACTGAGTGCCTGCGCTGACCCGTCTCAGTCGGGGCGGGGCGCCGGCCCCTCGAGCAGCAACGGCGCATCGCCTTCCGGGGCGCCGGAGCGGTTGTTCAACGGGCTCTTGCCCTTGAGGTACCAGGCGAAGGCGATGATTTCGGCGATGGTGCGATAGAGCGCCTCGGGTATCGCTTCCCCCAGCTCCAGCCGCGCCAGCAGGCGCACCAGCTCGGCGTTTTCGTAGATCGGCACCTCGTGGTGACGGGCAATGGCGAGAATGGTCTCCGCCAGTTCGTCGTCGCCCTTGGCCGTCAGCGTCGGGGCATTCTGGCCGTCGTAGTTCAGGGCAATGGCCTGGCGCGGCGGCGTCTTCATCTTCTTCATGCGGTTTCGTCCACCCAGCGCTGTTCCACCGACGTGCGTGGCCCCTGCGGTGGCTTGCCCTGGCTGCAGGACAGCTCGCCGACGGTCAGGCCGGCGTCGTTCAGGCGCTGGCGCAGTGTGCCCAGTTCCCGATCGACCAGGCTTGCCGTGCTGGCGTGTTCGGCCCACATCTGGCTGGCGATGCTGCCGTGGGCGAGGGTGGCCTGGACCTGTATCGGGCCCAACGGTTCGAGATCGAATGCCAGTTCCACTCGCCAGAGCGTGTCCTGCTGCTGCGGGTCGCGCTCGCTGGCGGGCTTTTCTTCCTGCTGGATGCGCACCTGCAATGGCACCAGCTGCTGTTGATGGCGCATGGGGATTTCCATCTGCCAGGTGTTGAGCAGCGTGCCGTCGGGCAGCACATCGCTTTGCGCGAGGCTGCTGAGCTGGTGCGTCTGCAGCCGCGAGACGGCCGCCGCGGCCAGCTTGAGCAGGGACTCCAGGTCGCCTTCTTCTTCCAGTTGATGGGCCAGGCGGCTGGGCAACGGGAAACTGCTCGGCGCCGCCGCGCGCCCGCCGGTCTGGCCTAGTACGCCGAGGGCGTTGCGGACGAAGGCCGGCAGCGACTGCGCCAGGTTGCTGGCGCCCGCGAGGGCGGTGCCGGGAAGGTCGCCGAGCACCCCGGCGGCGGTCCCGTTCGGTGCGGCCGGCAGCAGTTGGGCGATCAGCCGCAACAGGTTGGCCTTGAGGTCCTGCGGCAGGGGCTCGGCGCCGCGCAGCAGCTGTGCTTCGAGGAAGGCCCCGCTGTGCTGCAGTGCCTGGGCGACGCCCTTGGCGTCTGCCAGCTGGCGGATGTCGGGGAGGGCGGCGAGCAACTTGTCCACAGCCTGGCTCATCTCCGGCGCCATGGACTGGCCGCGTCCGGCGCCCTGCAAAGCGCTGAACAGCCCCTCGAGCGATCCCTGGCGGCCCTGCTGTGCGGAGAGTTGTCGGTTGAGTTCGAGCTGGTCCAGGCGAGTGTCCATCGGCAGGAACTGCAAGGCGTTCTGGCCCTGTACCCGAGCGCTGAGCAGGCTGTTGAGCGGCAGCGGGTTAGGCGATTCGATGCTCAGCTGGCGGCCGGCGAGCGGCGTATTGAGCAGTGTCACCAGTACCTTGTAGATGACTTGCTCGGCCTTGTTCTGGGCGAGCAGCTGGCTGGAATCGACCTTGCCCTGGAGCAGCGTGCCCACCGGCAGGAGATCGAGGTCCAGGCTGCCCAGCGGCGGCTGGCGACCGCCCAGGCCCAGCTGGCTGATGCTGGGCTGGTTGATCAGGGTGGCGGCGAGGTTGGTCTGGGTCAGCGACGCAAGCTCCAGCGTGCTGCCCTTGGGCAGGGCCTGCGGGCTGTCCGCGACCACCAGGGCCTGCTGGCCGCCAGCCATGGTCAGGCGCAGCAGCAGCTGGAAGTTCACCGGCGTCTCGCGCACCGCGAGAACTTCGGCGTTGACCTTTTCCCCGGCCGGCAGCAGGTCGCCCAGGCTTTGTGTGAGCTTGAGCGTCAGCTCCGCCGAGCTTTGCGCGCTGCGCGGCGAAGACGTGGGCGGTAGCGGGCGGGAAGCGCCAATTTCGCTCGGCATCGGGTACCTGTAGGCGGGGTGACGGGATTACGCCCAGTGTATCGGCGGCGCCAGCGAGCACTTTAGTCCGTCCGGCCGACAAGCATGACCTCTGCGGCGCGACGGCGGACAAGGCGGATGAGGTGCCACCGTTGCTCAGGGGCCGAGTGCCGGGGGCTTAAGACAGGATTAAGGAATCGCGAGCAGAATGACAGCATCCGCCATCGACAGCGTGCACGGAGCGCCCGCGCGGGCTGGGCGCTGCGATTGTTGCCTTGAAGCGAACGCAGCGTTGCTTTGAACCGATGGGCGGTACCAGAGTATTATTGCTTTTTCATTGCCGCATGGACCGCTGGCTGAACCAGATGGTGTGCAGTAATGACCTTCGCGGAATTGAAACGGCTGTGGCGAATCGAGATGCTGGGTGGCGAGCAGCGCCGCTTCAGCTGGTCGCGGCTGCTTCGACGGTATCGCCAGCGTGCGCGGTATCGCTACATGTTCTGGTTCCGTGTCGCCCAGTACTTCTACTCCAGCCCAAGCGCCTTCTGGCAGAAGCGCGCGATGCGCCTGGGCGATCGCCTGGCGGAGCGCTTCGGCATCGAGATTCCCATCACCATTCCGGTGGGCGAAGGGCTCTACATTCCCCATCTGGTGGGTATCGTGATCACTCGCAAGGCAGTGATCGGCAAGAATTTCAGCATCTTCCAGAACACCACCATCGGCCAGAAGAACGATGGCAGCGCCCCGATCGTCATTGGCGACAACGTCAGCCTTGGCGCCAATGTCTGCATCATCGGCGATGGCCTGAGCATCGGTGACAACGTCTCGGTCGGCGCGGCTGCGTTCGTCAACCGTGACATTCCGGCCAACCATGCCTATATCTCGCGGCATACCCACAGCCTGATCGAGCAGCAGGACCGTTCGCCGATCAGCACCATGCATACCCGTCGCGCCCGCGACGAAGAGGCGCAGCCGGACGATCACGACAGCCCCGGAGCCCGGCGCAGGGCCTGAGGCGCGTTACACCCTGTCGAAAAACCTGACGTCGGGCGTAGGAACGGCTGTGTATAATGCGCCGCCCGAGGCCGTGCTTGGCGGCCCGCGCGATATGGCCGCTTTTTTGCACTCCTGACTGTTTTCTGCCCGACGGTTGCCGATGCCCTTGACCCATCCCCTCCTCGAAACCGTGGCGCTCGCCTGCGAGCGGGATTGGCGCATGCTGTTCGAGCGTCTCGATCTGCGACTGGGCGCGGGCGAAATGCTACAGATCGTCGGCCCCAACGGCAGCGGCAAGACCAGCCTGCTGCGCCTGCTCAGCGGCCTGATGCAGCCCACCGCCGGTGAGGTGCTGCTCAACGGCAGGCCGCTCACCGAGCAGCGCCATGAACTGGCCCGTCTGCTGCTGTGGATCGGCCACGCCGCCGGCATCAAGGGCCTGCTCAGCGCCGAAGAGAACCTCGCCTGGCTCTGCGCCCTGCACCAGCCGGCCAGCCGCGACGTCATCTGGCAGGCGCTGGAGGCGGTCGGCCTGCGTGGCTTCGAGGACGTTCCCTGCCATACCCTGTCCGCCGGCCAGCAGCGCCGCGTGGCCCTGGCGCGCCTGTACCTGGATGCGCCACCGTTGTGGATCCTCGACGAACCCTTCACCGCCCTCGACAAGCAGGGCGTGGCGCAGCTGGAAGAGCATCTCGCGAATCATTGCGAGCGCGGTGGGCTGGTCGTGCTGACCACCCACCACACCCTTGAGCGCATGCCGCAAGGCTATCGTGCCCTCGACCTGGGCCAGCATGCGCGGGAGGTGGCTGCGCGATGAGCAACGTCTTCACACTGCTGCTCGCCCGCGAAGCGCGCCTGCTGTTCCGCCGTCCGGCGGAGTTGGCTAATCCTTTGGTGTTCTTCGCCATCGTCATCGCACTGTTCCCGCTGGCAGTCGGCCCCGAATCGGAAATGCTCAAGAACCTCTCGCCGGGGCTGGTCTGGGTCGCGGCCCTGCTGGCGGTGCTGCTGTCGCTGGACGGCCTGTTCCGCAGCGATTTCGAGGATGGTTCTTTAGAACAGTGGGTCCTTTCGCCGCACCCCCTGGCACTACTGGTCCTGGCCAAAGTGCTGGCACACTGGCTGGTTTCAGGGCTGGCCCTGGTGCTGCTGTCGCCGCTGTTCGCCCTGATGCTGGGCCTGCCGGCGCGCTGCCTGCCGGACCTGCTGCTGTCGCTGCTGCTGGGTACGCCCATCCTGAGCCTGCTGGGCGCCGTGGGCGCCGCGCTCACCGTGGGCCTCAAGCGTGGCGGCCTGCTGCTGGCCCTGCTGATCCTGCCGCTCTACATTCCGGTGCTGATCCTGGGCAGCGGAGCGCTGCAGGCGTCGCTGCAGGGGCTGCCCACCGCCGGGCACCTGTTGTGGCTGGCCAGCCTGACGGCGTTAGCATTGACGCTGACGCCCTTTGCCATCGCCGCCGGGCTGAAGATCAGCGTCGGCGAGTGAACGAACGATCGCCGGGCTTTCGAAGCGGCACCGGCGGCAGACTAGAGCTTTGAATTACAGAGCCTGATGATGAACTGGACTTGGTTTCACAAGCTTGGCTCGCCCAAGTGGTTCTACGAGATCAGCGGACGCTGGATGCCCTGGTTCGCGGTCGCCGCGATCCTGCTGATGGTTGCCGGTACCGTCTGGGGCCTGGCCTTCGCGCCGCCGGACTACCAGCAGGGCAACAGCTTCCGGATCATCTATATCCATGTGCCGGCGGCTTTCCTGGCCCAGTCCTGCTACGTGATGCTGGCGGTGGCCGGCGCGGTCGGGCTGATCTGGAAGATGAAGATCGCCGACGTCGCCGTGCAGTGCGCCGCGCCCATCGGCGCCTGGATGACCTTCGTCGCGCTGGTCACCGGGGCCATCTGGGGCAAGCCGACCTGGGGCGCCTGGTGGGTCTGGGACGCACGCCTGACCTCGATGCTGATCCTGCTGTTCCTCTATTTCGGCATCATCGCCCTCGGCCAGGCCATCACCAACCGCGACAGCGCGGCCAGGGCCTGCGCGGTGCTGGCCATCGTCGGCGTGGTGAACATCCCGATCATCAAGTATTCGGTGGACTGGTGGAACACCCTGCACCAGCCGGCCACCTTCACCCTGACCGAAAAGCCGCCGATGCCGCCGGAGATGTGGATTCCGCTGCTGATGATGGTCGCCGGTTTCTACTGCTTCTTCGCCGTGGTGCTGATGATGCGCATGCGCCTGGAAGTGCTCAAGCGCGAAGCCCGCGCGAGCTGGGTCAAGGCCGAGGTGGAGCGCGCGCTATGAGTTTCGAGTCCTTCTCCGATTTCCTCGCCATGGGTCACCATGGCCCTTACGTGTGGTCCGCCTACGCCATCTGCCTGGTGGTCCTGGCGATCAACGTCGTCTCGCCGATCGTGGCGCGCCGGCGTTACCTGCAAGAAGAGGCGCGTCGTCTGCGCCGGGAGGCCAGCAAGTGAATCCGGTCCGCAAGAAGCGTCTGTACATCGTCCTCGCCATCGTCGCCGGCGTCGGTGTCGCCGTCAGCCTGGCGCTGTCGGCCCTGCAGGAAAACATCAACCTGTTCTACACCCCGACGCAGATCGCCAATGGCGAAGCCCCGCATGACACGCGCATCCGCGCCGGCGGCATGGTGGAGAAGGGCTCGCTCAAGCGTTCGGCGGACTCGCTGGACGTGGAATTCGTGGTCACCGACTTCGCCAAGGAAGTCACGGTGAAATACCGCGGCATCCTCCCGGATCTCTTCCGCGAAGGGCAGGGCATCGTCGCCCTGGGCAAGATCAACGAAGCCGGCGTGCTGACCGCCGACGAAGTCCTGGCCAAGCACGACGAGAAATACATGCCGCCGGAAGTCACCAAGGCGCTCAAGGACAGCGGCAAGCTGGAGCACTACGAAGCCAGCCAGACTGGTAACGCCGCGCCGCAGCAGGGGAGCAACTGACATGGTTCCCGAACTCGGCCACCTCTCGCTGATCCTCGCGCTGTGCATGGCGCTGGTGATGTCCTTCTTCCCGCTGGTCGGCGCCTGGCGCGGCGACCGCCAATGGATGAGTCTGGCGCGCCCGGCAGCCTGGGGGCAGTTCGCCTTCCTGCTGTTCTCCTTCGGCTGCCTGACCTGGGCCTTCCTCCACGATGATTTCTCGGTGGCCTACGTCGCCAGCAATTCCAACAGCGCGCTGCCCTGGTTCTACAAGTTCAGCGCCGTGTGGGGCGCCCACGAAGGTTCGCTGCTGCTCTGGGCGCTGATCCTCGGCGGCTGGACCTTCGCCGTGTCGGTGTTCTCGCGCCAGTTGCCGGAAGTGATGCTGGCCCGCGTGCTGGCCGTGATGGGCATGATCAGCACCGGCTTCCTGCTGTTCCTGATCATCACCTCCAACCCCTTCAGCCGCCTGTTGCCGCAGGTGCCGGCGGACGGCAACGACTTGAACCCGCTGCTGCAGGACCCGGGCCTGATCTTCCACCCGCCGATGCTCTACATGGGCTACGTGGGCTTCTCGGTGGCCTTCGCCTTCGCCATCGCCGCACTGCTCGGCGGGCGTCTGGACGCCGCCTGGGCGCGCTGGTCGCGCCCGTGGACCCTGGTGGCCTGGACCTTCCTCGGCGTCGGCATCGTCCTCGGCTCCTGGTGGGCCTACTACGAGCTGGGCTGGGGCGGCTGGTGGTTCTGGGACCCGGTGGAAAACGCCTCCTTCATGCCCTGGCTGGTGGGCACCGCGCTGATCCACTCGCTGGCGGTCACCGAGAAGCGCGGCGTGTTCAAGAGCTGGACCGTGCTGCTGGCCATCGCGGCCTTCTCCCTGAGTTTGCTGGGTACCTTCCTGGTCCGCTCCGGCGTACTGACCTCGGTGCATGCCTTCGCCTCCGACCCCGAGCGCGGCGTGTTCATCCTCGCCTTCCTGCTGCTGGTGGTCGGTGGCTCGCTCACGCTGTTCGCCCTGCGCGCGCCGGTGGTCAAGAGCCAGGTCGGCTTCGCCCTGTGGTCGCGCGAGACCCTGCTGCTGCTGAACAACCTGATCCTGGTGGTCACCGCCTCGATGATCCTGCTCGGCACCCTGTACCCGCTGGTGCTCGACGCCATCAGCGGCGCCAAGCTGTCGGTCGGCCCGCCGTACTTCAACGCGCTGTTCGTGCCGCTGATCGCCATCCTCATGCTGGCCCTGGCGGTCGGCGTGCTGGTGCGCTGGAAGGACACCCCGACCCGCTGGCTGCGCAACATGCTCACCCCGGTGCTGATCGGCACCGTGGTGCTGGGCGGCCTGGGCAGCTTCCTGTACGGCGAGCTGCACTGGGAAGTGCTGGCGGTGTTCATGCTGGCCGCCTGGGTGGTGCTGGCCGGTGTGCGCGATTTCTTCGACAAGGTCCGCCACAAGGGCGTAATCGCCGGTGCCGCGGGCCTCAACCGCAGCTACTGGGGCATGCAGCTGGCGCACTTCGGTATCGCCATCTGCGCCATCGGCGTGGTCCTCACCAGCCAGTTCAGCGCCCAGCGCGACCTGCGCATGGCGCCGGGCGAGTCGGTGGAGCTGGCCGGTTACCAGTTCCGCTTCGAGGGCACCCATCACTTCGAAGGGCCGAACTTCACCTCCGACAAGGGCACCATCCGCGTGACCCGCAAGGGTTCGGAAGTGGCCGTGCTGCACCCGGAAAAGCGCCTGTACAGCGTGCAGAACTCGATGATGACCGAGGCAGGGATCCACGGCAGCCTGACCCGCGACCTCTACGTCGCCCTGGGGGAGCCGCTGGATAATGGCGCCTGGGCCGTGCGCGTGCACATCAAGCCCTTCGTGCGCTTCATCTGGCTCGGCGGCCTGCTGATGGCCCTGGGCGGTGCGCTGGCGGCGCTGGATCGTCGCTACCGCCTGAAAGTGAAAACGCGTGTACGCGAGGCCCTGGGCCTTGCCGGACAGGGAGCCTGAGTGTGAAGCGTGCGATCCTGCTGTTGCCCCTGGCGATCTTCCTGGTCGTCGCGGTATTCCTCTTCCGTGGCCTGTGGCTGGACCCCAGCGAGCTGCCCTCGGCGCTGATCGGCAAACCCTTCCCGGCGTTCTCCCTGCCCAGCGTCACCGAGCCGGGCAAGACCTACACCGAGGCCGATATCAAGGGTAAACCCGCCCTGGTCAACGTCTGGGGCACCTGGTGCCCGACCTGCCGCTTCGAGCACCCGGTGCTCACCGATCTGGCCGCCAAGGGCGTGGTGATCTACGGCATCAACTACAAGGACGATGGCGCCGCCGCGCAGAAGTGGCTCAAGGAGCTGCACAACCCCTACCTGCTGAACATCGCCGATGCGCAGGGCACCCTGGGCCTGGACCTGGGCGTCTACGGCGCGCCGGAGACCTACATCATCGACAAGGACGGCATCATTCGCCACAAGCTGGTTGGCGCCGTCGACGAGAAGGTCTGGCGCGAACAGCTGGCGCCGATCTACCAGGGCCTGGTCGACGAGGCGGAGGGCAAATGAAGCGTCTCTTCGCCGCCGCTGCGCTCGGATTGTGCCTCACCGGCATCGCCCACGCCGCCATCGACACCTACGAGTTCGCCAATGACGCCGAGCGCGCGCGCTTCCGCGACCTGACCACCGAGCTGCGTTGCCCCAAGTGCCAGAACCAGGACATCGCCGACTCCAACGCGCCGATTGCCGCCGATCTGCGCAAGCAGATCTACACCCAGATGGCGGCCGGCAAGAGCAACCAGCAGATCGTCGACTACATGGTCGACCGCTACGGCGAGTTCGTGCGCTACAAGCCCGAAGTCAGCGAGCGCACCTGGCTGCTCTGGTTCGGCCCCGCCGCGCTGCTGGGCCTGGGCGTGATCGTCATCGGCGCCATCGTCGTGCGCCGCCGTCGCCCGGTTGCCGCCACTTCCAACACGCTGTCCGCCGAGGAGCAGGCGCGTCTCGACCAATTGCTGGATAACCAAGACAAATGATCGATTTCTGGCTCGCTGCCGGCCTGCTGTTGCTGGTGGCCCTGGCATTCCTCCTCGTCCCTCTGCTGCGCGGCCGCAAGGCCCAGGCCGAGGAAGACCGCACCGCCCTCAATGTCGCCCTGTACCAGGAGCGCCTGACCGAGCTGGGTACCCAGCGTGACGCCGGCACCCTCGACGCGGCGCAGTTCGAAGCCGGCCGCGCCGAAGCGGCCCGCGAGCTGCTTTCCGACACCGAAGGCGCCGGCGATGACCGTCGCTCGCGCCTCGGC
>NZ_JBGLYK010000193.1:0-11336 GCF_047304025.1 Pseudomonas sp. Pseusp97
GGGGGGCGCGCCCCCCCCCCCCCACCTCGTGGGGGGGCCCCCCGGCGCCCCCCTCAACCCGGGGCCCCCCCCCCCCCCCCCGGGGGCCTAAACCCCCCCAGGGTTAACCCCCCCAAGGCTCATTGCATCGGCCGGCGGCAAGCGAGGGTTATTGCGGGGTTTCCTGCGGCGTCGGCGCGCTTTCCAGGCGGTTGCGCCCGGCGGCCTTGGCGCGGTACAGCGCGCGGTCGGCGGCTTCGATGAGGGCCTGCGGGCTGCTGTCGTTGCCGCCGGGCAGGGTGGCGATGCCGATGCTGGCGGTGATGCGGCCCTGCGGGCTGCCGGCGTGGGTGAGGTTGGCCTGCTGCAGGCGTTGCATGAACTGCTCGGCCACGGCGAGGGCGCCGTCCGCGCCGGTGTTGGGCAGGATCACCGCCAGTTCCTCGCCGCCATAGCGCGCGGCGAGGTCGGCAGGACGCCGCACGCTGTCGGCGAGGATGCGCCCGATGCGCCGCAGGCAGTCGTCGCCGGCCGGGTGGCCGTAGGTATCGTTGAAGCGTTTGAAATGGTCCACGTCGATCAGCAGCAGCCCCAGCGGGGTGTGTTCGCGATGAGCGCGGCGCAGCTCGGCAATCAGGTGGTCGTCGAAGCTGCGGCGGTTCTCCAGGCCCGTGAGCGGGTCGCGCGAGGCGAGCACTTCCAGCTGTCGGTTGGCCTTGAGCAGGTCTTCGCGGGCATCGCGCAGCAGGCGTTCGGTGCCGATGCGGCGCTGGATGGCGAGGATCAGCAGGCTGCCGATCACCACGATGACCATCAGCAGGCCGAAGGCGATGGCCACCGTGCGCAGGGCATCGGAGCGCCAGGCGGCGAGGGCTTCGTCCTTGCCCAGGGCGACCGAGGTCACCAGTGGGTAGCGTTCGTTCTTGCGGAAGGCGTAGATGCGCTCGATGCCGTCCAGCGAGGAGGCGAAGGTGGCGGTGCCGACGCTGGTGTTCTCCAGGTAGCGGGTGAAGATCGGCGAGCGTGACAGTACGCGGCCCATGTCGCTCTCGCGGAAGGGATAGCGCACCAGCACCTGGCCGTTGCTGGTGGCCATGCCGATGGCGCCGGTCTTGCCGATGTCGATCTTGCCGAACAGGCGCAGGAAATCCTGCACGCCAAGGGCGGCGACTATCACCCCGGCGAAGTTGCCCTGGGCGTCGTTGTAGCGGCGGCTGACGGTGATCACCCAGACGCCGGTGGCGCGGCTGTGGATCGGCTCGCCGATATAGGCCTCCAGCGAAGGATTATCGCGATGGTGGATGAAATAGGCCCGGTCGGCGCTGTTGGAGCCCGGCGGGAAGGGGCCGTTGGAGGTCATCAGCCAGTTGCCCTGGGCGTCGTAGATGCCGACGCCGTTGAGCTGGGCGAGCAGGTGCTGCTGTCGCTGCACCAGGTCGTTGAGTCGTTGCAGCTGGGGAGCGCCGCGGCCTTCGTGCTCCAGACGCTCGGCGAGGCCGAGCAGGAGCATGGAGCTCTGGGTGACTATGCCTTCGACGTAGGTATCCAGCGCCTGGGTGAGGTTGAGGTTGTGCGTGGTGGTCTCCGCCAGTGTGCGCTCGCGCGCCGACCACAGCTCCCAGGCGGTGGCGGCGGCCACGGCGAGGCTGATGATCGACAGCAGCAGAACGGCTAGGCGGATATCGCGTTTCACTCGGGCCTCATGGGTCGATCCTGATGGCGTTGCCACGCGCCGAGGGTTTGCCGGCAGGAATGCAGGGAGACGCTGGCCGCGCAGGGCGGGTTACGTGTCGTTCGTCAGACGCCTGGCATGCCGCTGAGTTGCACGCGGTTGCGACCTTTCTGCTTGGCGACGTACAGGTGCTGGTCGCAACGTGCGAGCAACTCGCGCGGTTCCCTCAGACCGTTCTCGCTGGCCATCGCCGCGCCCAGGCTGATGGTCAGGTGGCGCAGGCTGTCGGGCCGGTAAAGGTGTTCGATGCCCAGGCTCGCCACCTGCTCGCGCAGGCGTTCGGCCACGCAACTCAAGTCCTCGGCACTGGTCGCCTCCAGCAGGATGGCGAACTCCTCGCCGCCATAACGATAGACGTTGGCGCCGCCGCCGCGCAGTGTGCCGACCAGGCTCTCGGCCACCTGGCACAGGCAGCGGTCGCCAGCCTGATGGCCGTAGTGGTCGTTATAGGGCTTGAAGTAGTCGATGTCGGCCATCAGCAGGGCGAAGGGCCGGCCGTGGGCGCGCATCCCGTGCCAGCTCTCGTTGAGCTGCAGGTCCAGCGCGCGGCGGTTGCCAACGCCGGTGAGGCCATCGGTGGCGGCCAGTTCCTGCAGGCGCAGGTTGAGTGCGGCGAGTTCGGCGCGCTGGCGGCGCTCCTCGAGGTCGGCGAGGAAGGCCTGGCGCACACCCTTGATGTTGGTCCAGCTGATGAACAGGCTGAACAGCGCGATGGGCAGGTAGACCAGGGTGAAGATCAGCAGCGGCTTGGCGGCGCCATCGTGGATCAGCCAGACGTTGTAGAGAATGATCGCGGTGATGATCGCCGAGACCAGGGCGATGCCCTTGAAGGAATAGCGCACGCCGAGGTTGCCCAGCAGCACGAACACCACCGAGGCGTAGAGGAAGTAGGGTACGTCCGGCGAGGCGCTGCGCTTGAGCAGCTCGAACCAGGCGATGGTGGAGATGATGTCGTGCACCGGCATCAGCAGGTCCATGACCAGCACGCTGCGGCTGAAGCGGAACACCAGGAAGATGTTGAGCAGCCCGATCAGGCTCAGGCCGCCGCGCAGCAGCAGGGATTCCCTGGCCATGTCGGGGATCAGCAGCGCGTCGGCGAGCACGTACGAGTCGTAGGCGGCCATGGCGATGAAGTTGATCGCGAGCAGGAAGCGGCGGTAATGCTGGACCACGTACGCCTTGTAGGCATCCTGCAGGCGCGGTGGAATTCTTCCCTGGTACTGCCGGGGAGGAGCGTAGGGGAACTCGGGTCGGGTCATCGAGAGTGGGAGCCTGTGTCTGCCATCCGGGGCGAATGCTGGCCAAGGGCTAGAGTAGGGTGGTGGCACCGTTGCCGTCCAGCAGGGTGACGCACGGGTTGTGGGCTGATGGAGATTGGCTCTTTCAGAAGTGTGACTAATGGATCTTTATAGGGTGCCAATGCGGCGGCATGATGACCGTCATTACCTGTTGTCGAGGCTTTGCATGTACGTACCTGCGCATTTCGAGGAAACCCGTCCGGACGAACTGCACCGGCTGATCCGTGAGTATCCCCTGGGCATCCTGGTCACCGGCCATGATGGCCTGCTGGACGCCAACCACCTGCCGTTCGAGCTGGAGCTCGCAGGCGACAGGCCGCTGCTGCGCGCCCATGTCGCCCGCAACAACCCGGTCTGGCAGGAGGCCGACGGCGAGGAGGTGCTGGTGATCTTCCGCGGCGAGCATGCCTACGTCTCGCCCAACTGGTACCCGAGCAAGCACGAGGCGCATCGCCAGGTGCCCACCTGGAACTACCAGGTGGTGCACGTGCGCGGCCGTCTGAAAGTGATGGACGAGGAGCGCTTCGTGCGTGGCGTGGTCGGGCGCCTGACCCGCACCCACGAAGCCGGCGAGGAAAAACCCTGGAAGATGAGCGACTCCACCCCGGAGTTCATCAGCGGCATGCTGGCGAATATCGTCGGTATCGAGGTGGAGATCGGCGTGATCGTCGGCAAGTCCAAGCTCAGCCAGAACAAGGAAGAGCGGGATCGGCTGGGAGCCGCCGAGCGGCTGGAGCAGCTTGGCAGTTCGCAGTTGGCCGGAGCCATGGTCCGCTCGAAGTAGCCCGTACTGGTAGGAGCGAGCTTGCTCGCGAACAGCTTGGCGCCGGAGCTGCCGGGGGCGTTGGCGAGCAAGCTCGCTCCTGCAACGGAGGGCGCAGGTTGTGGCGTGGCGTCAGAGCCCGCCGAGCAGGTCGTGCGAGTCGAGCAGGCGCCAGGCTATTTCCGGGTTCTTGTCCATTCCCCGGCGGATCGCGGCGGGAATGGCCTGGCGGGTCTTGCGGCAGAGGCCGGGTTGCTCGTCGAATTCGAACTCGATGCCGCGCAGGGTGCGCACTTCGTTGAAGCCCGGAGCGATGTGCAGGCGGATGCCGAGCTGCTCGAAGAGCTTGTGCTGCATGCGCTGCAGGTCCGCCAGGTCCTTGAGGTTCTCCAGGCGATCGAGCAGCCGCTGCTCCTCATGCCGGGTCAGCAGCAGGATGCGCAGGTCAGCGTTAGGGGTTTCCAGCAGGCGTTCCCGGTCGCAGTTGCAGGCGCCGGGCGGGCATTGCTGGCGGAGCGGGGGAGTGGTGGGCATGTCCCGATCATAGCGGGGGATCGGGAATTGCGCAGGGGGCTCTTGCTCTTCGTAGGAGCGAGCTTGCTCGCGAACCGCCCAGCACCTTAGTCGCCGGGAAGTCCATTCGCGAGCAAGCTCGCTCCTACATGTTTCAATGCGCCGGCTTGCGAATGGTCTTGAGCAGGTCTTCCGGGCTGATCTGCCCGACGATGTTGTTCACGCCTTCGCTGCCCGGCTGTGGCAGGCCGAGGATGTGGCCCTTGATCTTGCCGATCACGTGCATCTCGCACGGCTTGCAGTCGAACTTCAGGGTCAGCACTTCGTCGCCGTGGATCAGCTGCATCGGCTGCACCTTGGTGCGCACGCCGGTGACGCCCTTGGCCTGTTTCGGGCACAGGTTGAAGGAGAAGCGCAGGCAGTGCTTGGTGATCATCACCGGTACTTCGCCGGTTTCCTCGTGAGCCTCGTAGGCGGCGTCGATCAGCTGCACGCCGTGGCGGTGGTAGAACGCGCGGGCTTTCTCGTTGTACACGTTGTAGAGGAAGGACAGGTGCGACTCCGGGTACACCGGCGGCGGGCTGGTCTCGGCCTTGCGGCCGCCGCGCGGGTGGGCCTGCACGCGGGCTTCGGTGAGCGCCTCGATGGCCTCGCGGCGCAGCGACTTGAGCTGCGAGTTGGGAATGAAGAGCGCCTGCGGGGCGTCCAGCTCGATCCGGTCGGCGTGGTACTGGGTGGTGCCCAGCTGGCCGAGCAGGTCGTGCAACTGGTCCAGCGCCTGTTCCGGCTTGTTGGCGGCGCCGAACGGGCCGTCCAGGGCGACGCTGGCGCTGACGCCTTCCTCGCTGGTGGCGGTCAGTTCCAGGCGTTCTTCACGCAGCTTGGCGACCCAAGACAGACCGACGCGACGCTCGGCGGAAGTCTTCTGCAGCGCCTGCTGCCAGTTGTGGTCGAGGTTGCGCGACAGCGGATGGTTCGGCCGCAGGCGGTAGAGGCCTTCGGGCATTTCGTTGGGCTCGACGCGGTAGCGGTAGCGCTTCTCGCCGTCTTCTTCGAATTCGCCCTTGGGCTCGGCGATGTTGGCGCGGAAGCCGACCACTTCCCGCTTCACCAGCACGTTGAGGCCGTCGCCGTTGGACAGCGGGTCCTTGGTCACCACCAGCAGGTCGCGCTTGCCGACTTTCTCCACGCTGCCCACCGGCAGTCCGGTGAAGGTCGGCGAGTCGAAGGCGCCGATGTCGATCTTGCGGTCGCTGACGAAGTAGTCGGTGCTGCCGCGGTGGAAGGTCTTGTCCGGGTCCGGCACGAAGAAGTGGTCGGTGCGGCCACTGGAGGCGCGGGCCAGGTCCGGGCGCTCGGCGAGGATGCCGTCCAGGCGCTGGCGGTAATAGGCGGTGATGTTCTTCACGTAGCCCATGTCCTTGTAGCGCCCTTCGATCTTGAAGGAGCGTACGCCGGCGTCCACCAGGGCACTGAGGTTGGCGCTCTGGTTGTTGTCCTTCATCGACAGCAGGTGCTTCTCGAAGGCCACCACGCGGCCCTGGTCATCCTTCAGGGTGTAGGGCAGGCGGCAGGCCTGGGAGCAGTCGCCCCGGTTGGCGCTGCGGCCGGTCTGGGCGTGGGAAATGTTGCACTGGCCGGAGAAGGCCACGCACAGCGCGCCGTGGATGAAGAACTCGATGGCGGCATCGGTCTCGTCGGCGATGGCGCGGATTTCCTGCAGGTTCAGCTCGCGAGCCAGCACCAGCTGGGAGAAGCCTGCCTGATCGAGGAACTTCGCCCGCTCCAGGGTGCGGATGTCGGTCTGGGTGCTGGCGTGCAGCTCGATGGGCGGAATGTCCAGCTCCATGATTCCCATGTCCTGCACGATCAGCGCATCGACACCGGCGTCATAGAGCTGGTGGATCAGCGCGCGCGCCGGCTCCAGCTCGTTGTCGTGGAGGATGGTGTTGATCGTGGTGAACACCCGCGCGTGGTAGCGGTGGGCGAACTCCACCAGCTGGGCGATATCGCTCACCTCGTTGCAGGCATTGTGCCGCGCGCCGAAGCTCGGGCCGCCGATGTAGACGGCGTCGGCGCCATGCAGGATGGCCTCGCGGGCGATGGACACATCGCGGGCAGGGCTGAGCAGTTCCAGATGGTGTTTGGGCAAGGACATGGTTTCTTCTTTATCAGGTTTGGCACGGGCAATCGCGCATTGTACCGGCCAAACGCCGCGCCGGCACCCGTGGCGTGCCGGGCGGCGTAGCCCCCGGTCGCCCGCGATACGCGGACAGCACCGCGCCAACCACCGCTCCGATCCCATCGGCTGACGCTTTGTAGGATGGCGTGGAGCGCAGCGATACCCATCAATCCGGCGCACCGGCAGCAGGGGTATCGCTGCGCTCCACCCATCCTACGTTTGTGCCTGCGCGGCCCTCCGGCAATTCTGCAACGCCCCTGAAGATGCCTTTGCAGAACTGCAAAGTGACCCTGCAACCCTGTCTATTCCGCGGTTTGCGGGCATGGATCAAGATTCGTTCGTCCTTTCGGAACACCTCCCCCCACTTTCAAGGAACCGAATCATGAACGCCAAGCAATCCCTGCTCGCCGCCTCCCTCGCCCTGGCCATCGGCAACGTCTTCGCCGCCGGCAATCCCACCGTCGAACACAATACCCAGGCCTTCCTCGAAGCCCTGGAAGCCGGCAAGGGCCAGCCGCTGGAAACCCTCTCGCCGAAAGACGCCCGTGCGGTGCTGACCGGCGCCCAGGCTTCGGTGAAGGTCGACCTCTCCGGCACCCAGGTCAGCGAGAAGACCGTGCAGACCGACGTCGGCCCGGTGAAGCTGACCGTCGTCCGCCCGGCCGGTGTGAAGGGCACGCTGCCGGTGTTCATGTTCTTCCACGGCGGCGGCTGGGTGCTGGGCGACTACCCGACCCACGCCCGCCTGATCCACGACCTGGTGGTGAACTCCGGCGCGGTGGCGGTCTACGTCGACTACACCCCGTCCCCCGAGGCGCATTACCCGGTGGCGATCAACCAGGCCTACGCCGCCACCCAATGGGTCGCCGAGCACGGCAAGGAGATCCACGTCGACGGCAAGCGCCTGGCCGTGGCCGGCAACAGTGTCGGCGGCAACATGGCCGCGGTGGTCGCGCTGATGGCCAAGGACAAGGGCACGCCCAAGCTGCGCTTCCAGGCCCTGCTGTGGCCGGTGACCGATGCCAGCTTCGAAACCGGCTCGTACAACCAGTTCGCCCAGGGACACTTCCTCACCAAGCCGATGATGCAGTGGTTCTGGGACAGCTACACCACCGACCCGAAACAGCGCGCCGAAATATACGCCTCGCCGCTGCGCGCCACCGTCGACCAGCTCAAGGGCTTGCCGCCGACCCTGATCCAGACCGCCGAATCCGACGTGCTGCGCGACGAGGGCGAAGCCTACGGTCGCAAACTCGACGCGGCTGGTGTGGCTGTCACTTCCGTGCGCTACAACGGAATGATCCATGACTACGGTCTGCTCAACGTGGTGAGCAAGGTGCCGGCGGTCCAGGCCGCCATGCGCCAGGCCGGCCAGGAACTGAAGGTTCACCTGCAGTAAGCCGCTACCTCCCTCGCCGTCGGGCGGGGGAGGCCACTTCTCTGGAGGCCTTTTTGGAGAGAATCCCGATGAGCCAGCCCACGCAGCAAGAATCCGTCACCCTGATCATCCGCCACCGCGCGCGCCCCGACAGCGTTGCCGCCTATGAAGCCATCCTGCGCGAGCTGACCCGCGCCGCCAGCGATTTCCCCGGCCACCTGGGCGTGGACGTGATGCGCCAGGGCGACCATTTCACCTCGGTCCTGCGCTTCGCCAGCGCCAACGAACTGCAGGCCTGGCTCGACTCGCCGCAGCGCCGTGAACTGATCGAACGCGCCAACCCGCACCTGATCGACGTCGAGCAGAAGGAACTGCACACCGCCCACGAATTCTGGTTCACCACCCCGGACAACCCGCAGAAGCAGCCGCCGCGCTGGAAGCAGGCGGCCATCTCCTACCTGGTGATCCTGCCGCTGGTGATGCTGGTGCCGCAGCTCTGGCGCCCGCTGTTCGCGCAGGTCCCACTCTTGGGTGGCTTCGTGCCCGCCAACATGCTCATCGTCGCGACCATCGTCCTGCTGGTGGTCTACGTTTTCATGCCACGGGCCACGCGCCTGTTCTCCGCCTGGCTCAATGCCCGCTGATCGAAAGAGGAACATCGCCATGTACGCCGACCTGATCCTGACCAACGGCCGCTTCCACACCGTCGACCGCGAGAAACCCCAGGCCACCGCCGTGGCCATAGCCGACGGCAAGTTCATCGCCGTGGGCACCGAAGCGGAGGCCATGGCCTTTCGCGCCGGGGCCACCCGCGTCATCGACCTCAAGGGGCGCACCGCGATCCCCGGCCTCAACGACTCGCACCTGCACCTGATCCGCGGCGGGCTGAACTACAACCTCGAACTGCGCTGGGAAGGCGTGCCGTCGCTGGCCGACGCCCTGCGCCTGCTCAAGGAGCAGGCCCTGCGCACGCCGTCGCCGCAATGGGTGCGCGTGGTCGGTGGCTGGAACGAATTCCAGTTCGCCGAGAAGCGCATGCCGACCATCGAGGAACTGAACCAGGCGGCGCCGGACACCCCCGTCTTCGTCCTGCACCTGTACGACCGCGCGCTGCTCAACCGCGCCGCATTGCGCGTCGTCGGCTACACCAAGGACACGCCGAACCCGCCCGGCGGCGAGATCGTCCGCGACAGCAAGGGCGAGCCGACCGGCATGCTGGTGGCCCGGCCCAACGCGATGATCCTCTACGCGACCCTGGCGAAAGGGCCGAAGCTGCCCTTCGACTACCAGGTCAATTCCACCCGCCAGTTCATGCGCGAGCTGAACCGCCTGGGCGTCACCAGCGCCATCGACGCCGGCGGCGGCTTCCAGAACTACCCGGACGATTACCAGGTGATCGAACAGCTGGAGAAAGACAACCAGCTCACCGTTCGCATCGCCTACAACCTGTTCACCCAGAAGCCCAAGGAAGAACTGGCCGATTTCAAGAACTGGACCAGCAGCGTCCAGTACGGCCAGGGCAGCGACTTCCTGCGGCACAACGGCGCCGGCGAGATGCTGGTGTTCTCCGCCGCCGACTTCGAGGACTTCCTCGAACCGCGCCCGGACCTGCCTGGCAGCATGGAAGCCGAACTCGAACCGGTGGTGCGCCACCTCGTTGAGCAGCGCTGGCCGTTCCGCCTGCACGCGACTTATGACGAATCCATCTCGCGGATGCTCGACGTGTTCGAGAAGGTCAATCTGGACATCCCCTTCAACGGGCTGCACTGGTTCTTCGACCACTGCGAAACCATCTCGCCGAAGAACATCGAGCGGGTGAGGGCACTGGGCGGCGGCATCGCCATCCAGGACCGCATGGCCTTCCAGGGCGAATACTTCGTCGACCGCTACGGCAAGCAGGCCGCCGAGGCGACCCCGCCGATCAAGCGCATGCTGGCTGAAGGTGTGCCCGTGGGCGCCGGCACCGATGCCACCCGTGTCTCCAGCTACAACCCGTGGACCTCGCTGTACTGGATGGTCAGCGGCAAGACCGTCGGCGGCATGGAGCTTTACCCCGAAGGGCTGTCCCGCGCCACCGCGCTGGAGCTGTACACCCACGGCAGCGCGTGGTTCTCCAACGAGCAGGGCAAGAAAGGGATGGTGAAGGTTGGGCAGATGGCCGACCTGGCGGTGCTCTCGGCGGACTATTTCAACGTGCAGGAGGAAGAGATCAAGGCCATCGAGTCGGTGCTGACCGTGGTCGACGGCCGCGTGGTGTTCGGCAGCGGCGACTTCGAGCGCCAGGCGCCGACCGCGATTCCGGTACTGCCGGACTGGTCCCCGGTGGCCAAGGTCCCTGGTCACTGGCGCCCGCAGGCTCCTTTGCAGAACGCCGTGCACCAGTGCGCTGGCTCCTGCGGCGTGCATGGCCACAGCCACGAACGCGCCCGCCAGTCGAGCGTGCCGGTGAGTGACTTCCAGGGCTTCTGGGGCGCTTTCGGCTGTTCCTGCTTCGCGTTCTAAAGCTGGCGCAGCGGCCAGGAGCTCTTCTGTAGGAGCGAGCTTGCTCGCGAACCCGCTTCATGCCGGATCGATCGGGTGCGGAGCCTTTCGCGAGCAAGCTCGCTCCTACAGGGATACTCGGTGCGCTTCTCGCGGAGTCGCGACGGGCAGCCAGCTCCCTGTTCGCGAATCAGCAAAGCCCGCCTGACCGAGTCTTTCCCGCTAGAACCCCACCAACTGCCCCACGGCCTGCGCCTGCGGGTCATCGCTGCGGCCCACCAGCGCGTAGGTGTAGCCGCCCTGGCTCCAATAGTGCGCCAACAGGCCGCCGAGCTCTTCCGTAGGAGCGAGCTTGCTCGCGAACCCGCTTCACGCCGGATCGATCGGGTGCGGAGCCTTTCGCGAGCAAGCTCGCTCCTACAGGGATACTCCGTGCGCTCCGTGCAGAATCATCGCGGCGGAAAGCCTCGTCTTTGCTCGCGAATCATAAAAAGCCTCTCTGACCGAGTCTTTCCCGCTAGAACCCCACCAACTGCCCCACGGCCTGCGCCTGCGGGTCATCGCTGCGGCTCACCAGCGCGTAGTTGTAGCCGCCCTGGCTCCAATAGCGCGCCAGCAGGTCGCCATCCGTGCGCTGCCCCTGCGGCAGCATCTCGTGGCGCGGGCCCGGCGGGCGGATGAAGAAGGTCAGGCGCCGCCCCTGGCCATCCTCGTAGATCACCAACGCCGCCGCGCCTTGTTCGGTCGCGAGCAACCGCGCCCCGACCGTCTTCAAGCCAACCTGCTCCAGTGCCGGTGGTGGCGGGGCGTCTTTCAGGTAGCGAGCCAGCCAACCACGCAAATCGCCGCCGTCGCGCAGGTCCAACCCCGTCTGGCCGGCATCGGCAAACAAGCGGTAAGCCTGCACCGCGTCCTGCATCGGCAGCATGCCGCGCATCATCGCATCGCCGCGCATCTGCCAGCCGCCCATGCCGCCGACGCCCAGCGCCACCAGCAGCGCTGCCGCCGTG
>NZ_JBGLYK010000194.1:0-10791 GCF_047304025.1 Pseudomonas sp. Pseusp97
CCCCCCCCCCTCGCCCGCCCGCCCCACCCCCGCCGGGCCCCCGCCCGCGCCCCCCCCCTCTCCCCGGGGGGGGGGCCGCCCCCCCCCCCCCCCGCTCCTACGAAGAGCCATTGCGCGCGCATAAAAAAGCCCCGGCGCAAGGCCGGGGCAAGCTTTTCGCCACTCAGTTACTCGATCAAACCACCACGCCATAACGCTGCGCCGGGGCGCTGCGGGACAGGTTCGGCGCCATCTTCAGGCGCGCGGCGGTGAAGGCTTCGAATTCGCCCGCATCCGGCAGCGCCGGCAGGGTCACCACTTCGCCCAGCGCCAGGCCGGCCAGCGCGGCGTCGACCATGTGGTTCACATCCATCAGCATTTCCGCCGGCAGTGCGGAGATGTCGGTGCCGGCACGGTTCCATATCTCGGTGCGGGTAGCGCCCGGCAGAACGGCCTGGATACGCAGGCCCAGCGGCGCCAGTTCCTGCTGCATGGACTGGGTCAGGTTGAGCACGAAGGCCTTGGTGGCGCTGTAGCTGCCGTTGAACAGCTCCGGCGCCAGGGCCAGTACCGAGGCCACGTTGATGATGGTGCCGCGGCCGCGCCCGGCGAAGGCCTTGGCGGCAGCGCCGGCCAGCCGTGCGGTGGCGATGACGTTCAGCTCGATCATGCTTTCCAGACGGTCCAGATCGGTCTCCAGCAGGGTGCCGTTGAGGGCCACGCCGGCGTTGTTCAGCAACAGGCTGATGCTCGCGTCTTCGGCGAGACGGGCCTCGATGCGGGAGCGATCTTCGCGGCGGGTCAGGTCGGCCTTCAGCACATCCACCGAGACGCCGTACTCCTCGCCCAGGCGCGCGGCCAGGGCATCCAGGCGCTGCTGGTCGCGGGCCACCAGCAACAGGTCGTAGCCCTGGGCAGCGAAGCGCTGGGCGTAGGTGGCGCCGATGCCGGAGGAAGCGCCGGTGATCAGTGCGCGGCCCAGTTCGGATTTGGCATTCATGGTTCTTTCTCCAGGGAGGCGTTCGCCCCGCTTGCAAGGTTGAGTGGGCCTGGTGGCCGTCTGGAATGTCCGGCCGATTGAATGATGACCGTCATCTGAATTAGAATATTATGCTCATAATATTATCTGTCAAGCGCCTCGGTTCAGGGGTGACGAACGGCGAGGAAGGCAGTGGAGAGCTTAGCGCGACGGGCGTAAGGCGCCATCGGGCAGTTTAGGTTGCCCATTCCAGAGCGCTCGCGAGAGGCTCGTTGGCGTCTCCACACAAGAACAATCCCGGAGCGTCACCTGCACCCTGCTGCCTGTCTAACGAACCGGAGCGATCCGGAGGAGGACACATGCGATTGCGCTGCTTTTTCCTGGGATGCGTTTGGGATGAAGGGACTCTGACCGAAGTCGGCCGCGTGCCGATGCTGTGCCAGCGCTGTGCGCGCTGCGGTGCCCAGCGGTACTTGAGCCTGGAACCGGAAATCTGAGCCGCAAACGAAACTGCCCGGAGCACACAGGTGCTCCGGGCAGTTTCATGACCGCAGGCAGGCTATCGGCAGCCCTGGGGTCAGTTGGCCACGAACGCCTGGCTGGTGGTGATCGCCATGTCGCCGCCGGGCAGCTTCAGATCGCCGATGCGCTCCAGGCTGTCGGCGTCGAAGATCGCCACGTCGTTCAGGGTGCCGGTCAGGTACAGCTTGTTGCCGGCCTTGTTGGTGCTCAGGCAGTAGTAGGAGTGGTCCAGGTTCGCCGCCTTGACCAGCTTCTGCTGCTTGATGTCGTACTTGGCCAGGCGGTTCAGCACGCCATAGATGACGTTGCGGTCCTTGGCCGAGCGGATGCCGCTGAAGTACACCTCGGTGACCGGGCCGAAATCGACGGTCTCGGTCTTGCCGGTGGCCAGGTCGATGTTGAAGAAGCCGTAGAGGAACTCGGCCGTGGCCATGTCCTGCTTGGCGTCCTTGAACTTCGCCGTGGTGTAGAGCAGCGAGAAGTCACGCGGGTAGGTCTGCTGGTTCCACACGTAGAGCACGTCTGGCGGCGCGTAGTTGGGGCGCTTCCAGTTGCGGCTGGGGATCACCACGTCGAACTTGCCGGTCTTCACGTTCACCTTGTAGATGTCCGGCCCCGCCACGTAGAGGGTGCCGTCGTCGCCGCTCTGCATGATGGTCAGCTGGCGCGGCGCCGGGAAGGTGCGCACCGGCTTGGCCTCCATGCCGTCGGCAACGGAGTACACCTGCAGGCGCGGCTGCTGCACCTCGTAGTGCTCGGCGAGGATCAGCGTGGGGTTGGCGATGGCGTAGATCTCCTTGCCGTCGTGGCTGACGGTCATGGAGAACATCGCCCGCGCGTTCTCGCCCGGCTTCTGCGCGATGGTGGCGTGGAACACCGGTTTGCAGTCATCGAGCTGGATGCCGTAGATGTCCGCGTAGTGGTTGCTGAGGATGTAGACGGTCTTGCGGTCCGGCGACAGCTGGGTCATGCCCGGGCCATAGGCACCGGGGATGGTGCAGGTCTTGAACAGCTTGTCGGTCTGCATGTCGATGACATGCAAGTTGTTCGGGTAATTGGTGCTGATCAGGTACTCGTGGCCGCTTTCCAGCGCCTTGCTCACGTCTGCGCCAGCGTCGGCGGCGAGAGCTTGCAGCGCGCAGGCCAGCGAGAGGCCGCCGAGCGCGGCGGCGAATGCTTTTCTGGACATGCAGGTTTTCCTCTTGTTCTTCTGTCCCATGTGTTTCAGGGCGATCATTTGTCGTCCGGGAATACGGTGCCGAGGTTGCGCCAGTTCTCGGCCGAGGCCTGCGCATCCTTGTTCCAGTCGGGGTAGGTACTCATCATGTCCGGCACCTGGGCCGGCCACCAGCAGGGGTCGGAGCAGCCGTAGAGGTCCGCCTCCATCGGCTGGCAGAGCGAGGACACGCCGCCGAACACGTCGACTTCCCAGCCCGGGTCGGTGGTCGCCGCGCAGCCGGCCACGGAGTTCATCGCCACCACGTCCTCGATGCGATCCTCGGCGGCGGCCTGTTCGAGCTTCTGTGCTTTGGTGTTGATCGCTTTCAGATGTTTCATGTCAGTGCGCCTTCCGCGGAGTGATGTGGCGGTCGATGAAGCTGGGGTTGGAAGCCATGATCCGGCTGTAGACCTCGATGCCGAAATCGACCCAGTCCCTCATCAGTTCGCAGTAGTGGTAGGTGGGGTGCGCCGGGTCGCCGTAGCGCGCGTAGCTCTCGTGATAGCAGCCGCCGGAGCAGAGGTTGCGGATGTGGCAGGTGGCGCAGCCGGTGTCGGTGCGGTCCAGGCGCTGCGAGAGGAACTCGTTCAGCTCGGCCTGCTTCACCCCTTCGTGCACGTTGCCGAAGGTCGGCAGCGAGGAGCCGGTGAAGCGGTGGCACAGGTTCAGCTCGCCCTTGTGGTCCACCGCCAGCATCTTCAGGCCGGCGCCGCACGGCAGGGCCTTCTTCTGCCCTTCGTGGATGTCGGTGATCAGCTGGTGCAGGTTGGAGAAGCCGATGTTGCGCCCCTGCAGCGCCTCGTCCAGGTAGCGGCGGCCGAGGGCCTTCATGCCGGCGAAGACGTCCTTCAGCTCATCCCCGGTGAGGTTGTAGCTGCTGATGTCGCCCGAGGTGACTGGCGCGAAACCGACTTCGGCAAAACCCATCTCGTTGAACAGGTGGTTCCAGATGGTCTCGACGTCGGTGACGCCGGTGGTCAGGGTCACCCGCGCGCCGACCGGCCGCGCGGTGTAGCGCGACAGCAGCATGTCGGCCTTGCGCCGCACCACGTCATAGGTGCCCTGCCCGCCCACGGTGATGCGGTTGCGGTCGTGCACCGTCTTCGGCCCGTCGATGCTGATGGACAGCCCGAAGCGATGGGCGTTGAGCCAGTCGACGATTTCCTCGGTGAGCAGCGTGGCGTTGGTGGTCATGACGAAGTCCACGGTCTTGCCCAGCTCGCCGAAACGGCGCTCGCAGTAGGCGACCATGTGCTCGATCAGCGGGCGGTTGGACAGCGGTTCGCCGCCGAAGAACACCACGGTGTAGCGCTGCTCGTCGGGGGACTCCTGGATCAGCATTTCCACCGAGGCCTCGGCGGTTTCCGCGCCCATCTTCTTGCCCGCGGAGGGCTTGTCCAGGTCTTCCTTGTAGCAGTAGGTGCAGCTGAGGTTGCAGCCGGTGTTGACGTTCAGCACCACGGTGTTGAGCGCGGTGCGATCGACTTTTTTGATGCCGATTTCAGGGGTCAGCGGCGAGCCGTCGCTGACCAGCTCCAGCGCGATCAGCTCGCGCAGGGTCTCGTCGATTTCTTCGGCGGCGAAGCGCCCGCCCAGGCGTTGGGTCAGCTCGTCCGGCGAGCAGGCATGCCCGCGCAGCGCGTCGATGATCCCGCCGGTCAGCTCGTCGCTGGCGAACAGCGAAGAGCTGGGGATATGGAACAACAGGCGGTCGGCGTCGACCTGCACTTCGTGCAGGTTGCGTTCGACCAGATTCAAGATGGCGCCCATGGCGACCTCCCGGAACTTGCTTGCCAATCCCCGTCCGCAGACGGGGCTCAGGGGTTCAGTTCATCCGATTCCGTTCATCACGGGATCGGCGGGTTGTTCCAACGCTGCACGGTGACGATCATGTGCCCTTCGCCCTTGTGCGACTGCCCGGCGTCGTCCACCGCGGCGATCACCTTCAGGTTGCCGGCGTTGTTGGTCATCATCTTGCGATCCGGGTTCGGCCCGGCGTCGCCAGGAGTGAAGATGCCGGTGGCGGCGTCCATCAGACCTGCGAACTTCACGTCCTGGTCTTCCCTGGCGCGGTCATCGAAGGGCTCGACCGACCACTGCGCCGGGAACACGCCGATGCGGAACGGCTTGCCGTCGGCGCCCTTGCCCCAGGCCTCGGCATCGAAGCTGCCCTGGACCTTGGGCGTGGAGCCGCCATTGCCACCGATGCGGGCGATGGAGAACTCCGGCACCACCTTCACTTCGGCGATGTCCTTGTACACCGCGAGGCTGCCGCCCTTGGCGGTGCCCACGGTGACGTCGCGCTCGCCGGCAGCGGCCGCATCGCCGGCCTTGACCTTGACGGTCACGCGCTCGGGCGTCTCGGACACCACCGACACCACCTCCACCCCCTTGCCGAACGACGGCTTGCCCTTCAGGCCGGTGCCGACCACGCTGACTTCGGTCTCCGCACCCGCCTTGATGTAGGCCGGCTGCACGCCCAGCACGTGGCTGGTGCCGTCCTTCGCCGCGACAAAGTCCAGGCCGCGCTCGTCGTGGGCCTTGTCGAACATGCGGCCCTGCATCTGGCCGTTCAGGGCGGCGAACACCTGACGCATCGTCACATCCCCGACGCTGACCGCACCGCGCCATTCATAGCCGTTGTAGAGCACCGCGCTGCCCTCGCCACTGAACGGCGAGCCGTCGGCGTACTGGCCCTTCACGCTGACCTTGAAGGCGTCGTCGCCGTCCTGGGTCACGCTCATGCTGCCGGCGAGGTCGCCCTTGCCCGGCAAGTGCCCGGCGAAGCTCCAGTTACCCGCCAGCGACTCTGCCTTGGGCCGGTTCTTCTGCCAGTCGGACCAGGCCTTGCTGTCCAGCGGGTAGCGCTTGGCGAGCTCGGGGACCATTTCCTTCTTCGCCAGGTCGAACCAGTCGCGGTCGCGGGCCAGGGCCTGGTATTCCAGCGACGGCCAGCGGCCGAGGTGGAAGTTCACCAGCTTCTCCCACTCCGCCGCCGGGCGACGTTGCAGGGCGATGCGCGCACCGGAGTGACAGCGGGCGCACATCTGCTCGAAGTTGGTATCGAATTTCTCGACGGTATTCAGCCGGCGCTCGAGGGCGTAGCGCACGCCCTCGGTCTCGCTGGGCGCCAGGCCCTGCTTGTCGGCGAGGAACTTGACCACCGAACGGCGTTCCTCGTCGGTGATCTTCAGACCGTACATCACCTGCATGCGGGCGATGCTCATCAGCCAGCCTTCGGGGGTCTTGCGCTGGTGGCTGATACGGCTGAGGGAATTGTTGCCTTCGGGCGTGTGGCACGCCTGGCACTTGGCGTTGATGATCGCCTGGCCTTCGGGTGCGGCCTGGGCCGTCTGGTGCAGCGCAAGGGCCAGTGCGGCCAGGGTTCCGGCACCCACATAGCGCCGAAGTCGTGTCATCTTCAAGGTCAGGCCTCCTCGGTATTCTTGTTGATTATTCGCGCCCACCGATGGGCTAAGAGCGAGCTCTTGAAAGCGGTTTTGCAGGTTATGTGCCACTACTGCGCATACCCCGCCGAATCAGGCTTTCGGCGGACTCTGCGGGCACCCCCGGCAAACGGCAGCGGGATTGCGACGTCACATTTCGCGATAGCTGTCTAACTCTGAGACAGGGCCCGTGAGACACCCTGCGAAGCAGTATGGTCCGGCCTGCGCAAAGTGCCGCCCGCCGGCAGCAACAGGGCGCCGAAGAGCATGCCCAGCAGGCCGATCCAGACCAGCGAGAGGAACGGGAAGCGGCGCACCACCACGACGCTCTCGATGTCGTCGCCGGGCTGTTTGAGCAGGCGGGCCGAAGCTGGCACCCATATCTGCAGGTCGCCACTCCAGCCGCGGACGATGAACGGGTGCAGCACGTAGCCGCGATCCGAGGCGAAGCGCGCGTAGTGGTAGTCGAGAATCTCGCAGAGCTGGCGCACCGGGCCCTGGTAGGCCGGCGGGTTGCCGCGGCTGTCCTGGAACAGCGCGTGGCCGGCGAGCGTGCGGTCGCCGTCGCGCAACTCCACCTTGGCCACCGCCTGGTAGCCGGAGAAATCCGGCCGGCTGGAATCCGGTGAGACGCGCATCTGCAGGCCGCCGATCACCGCGTGCCACTGCTCGAAGGAAGTGCCCGGCGGGATGCTGATCTGCTGGTAGCTGTTCAGCGCCGTGGCAGCCAGCCCGCCCACCAGCGCGACGACTGCGCCGCCATGCACCAGCGCGAGCCCGGCGCTGTAGCGCAGGTTGCCCATCCCCCGGCTGCGCCACAGACTCTGCGCGCCCCAGAACAGGCAGCTGAACATCAGGAAGGCGCCGCCCAGCAGCGCCGCATCCAGCCACGGCAGCACCCGCACGATGTTCTGCGAGAGCATGCCGTCGCCGTTGTAGCCGTCGCTCAGCCAGCCGCCGCGCCAGCCGGTGCAGAGCATCAGCGCGGCCACCAACACGGTCGCCAGCAACGCCAGACGGGACCGTCCGCAACGGCGCAGGAAGCTGTAGCCGCCCATCAGGCCGAGCGCCGCCAGCAGCGGCACCACCCAGTGCGCCAGGCCGTAGCCGTTGACGTCCCACTGGTCGAAGGCGCGGCGCAGGCTGTCCATCTCGGCGGTGGTGGCCCAGGCGGTCAGGGTCTCGAAGAAGGGTTTCAGCTCGCTGGGCCGCTCCATCCCCAGCCATTCGTAGAGGTGCGCCTGGAGCAGCGCGCCAAGTGCCAGCAGGCCGGTGCCGGCGAACAGGTAGATGGCCGCGTCGAGCGTCCAGTCCGAGGCGCCGCGTCGCCGCCCTGCCCGCTTGCGCGCCCGCCACCCGGCCAGCAAATGGAATGCCGCGAGCGCCAGCAGGACCGCCGCCAGCGCCAGATGACTGAGCCAGGACGTGGTGCCGATGTAACGGTGCGAGCTGGCCAGCACGGTGCTGCGGGTCACCGCCATGGCGCCACAGGCCATGGCTGCGGCCAGCAGGCTGAGGACTGGCAACAGCCTTGCGTAGGGGCCGTCCGCGCGCCAGCGGCGAGCGCCGTGCAGCACCGCGCCGAGCAGCGCCCAGATGATGAAGGCCGAGGTCTGTACCGGGTCCCAGTGCCACAGCTGGCCGTAGGTGAAGTCCTCCATCGCCCAGGCCATGCCCACGCCGATGCCGGCGCTGAGGATCAGCCACGCGCGGCGGCTGTAGCGGAGCATCACCCAGGCGTAGGCGTGCCCGCCTCTCTCCAGTGCTTCGAGCGCGGCACCGGCCGGCGCCAGCACCCAGGCGTACGCGCAGAGAACCAGCGGCGCGTGCAGCGACATCCAGAAGGTCTGCAGGTGGGCGTTCATGCCCTGGCTCGGCTGCGCCGCCAGCCAGTCCGCCGGCGTTGCGCTGAACGGCCCGAGCCAGGCGGCGGTGGCCACATACCAGGCGGTGATCAGCGCCATGCCGCGCCCCGCCCAACCGCCTAGCGCGGCACTCTTGAGCGCGATAGCCATGCAGAAGGTCGCCAGCAGCAGCACCGTGCCCTCGTCGCCACCCCAGAGATTGGAGAACTTCAGGTAGGCCGGCAGCGACGCACTGCTGTACAGCCAGGCGTAGCGCAGCTGGAAGTGATCGGCCGTCAGGTGCAGCGCCAGCGCGAGGCAAGCGCCGCAAAGCGCCCCGGCTGCAACCTGCCACGCAAGGCTGCGCCATTCATGGCGGAAGGCGCCCAGGGCAATCAGCGCTGCCAGCCCCCAGAGCAACGCATTGCCCACGCCAGGCGATAGCCACAACAAAAGGCAGACCAGCGAGGCGGTAATCCACCCCGCAATCCACTGCGACGACAGGTGCATCCTCTTCAAGCCAGGCCTCCTTGTGCAGCGCCACCGTGGCGCTGGGCGAAACCCCGAGCGCTTCACGTTGCGTGCCAGCGGGAAAAGTCCTTGCGAAACAGCAGGCTGGGCTCAGGCGATGAGAAATGAGACGTGGCAGATCGCGACAGCTGTAGCAGCCTGAGACAACCCAGAGCGTTATAGACGATGGTCTAATTGCCGGCTCTTTCGATCGGGAAGTGACAGCCCGCGAGGTGCCAGCCAGACGCCTCGCGTTCGCCGGGCTGTCCAGAACAGGTGCCAATCCGCGCCAGGCGGGGCTTTGCCGGCCTGGAAAGTGGCCAGACGCGTGAGAACGATTATGCTTTCAGATGACCTTGCGGTGCTGCGCAGGGCCGCCTGTTTTCAAGCACCAGCAATCCGTAGGAACTGTCATCAGCCCTGGGCTCGAGTGCGGTAACGGAAATTGAGGGACTCCGGCCCAAAACAACAACAAGACGGAGACGAACATGGCGCAAACCTACAGCCCGGCCGCGGGCAACGCTCCTCACAGCGGGATCACCAAGGAGGAGCGCAAGGTCATCTTTGCCTCCTCCCTGGGCACCGTTTTCGAATGGTATGACTTCTATCTCTACGGCTCCCTGGCGGCGATCATCGCCAAGCACTTCTTCGCCGGGGTCAATGAAACCACCGCCTTCATCTTCGCCCTGCTGGCCTTCGCCGCCGGCTTCGCGGTGCGGCCCTTCGGCGCCATCGTGTTCGGCCGCCTCGGCGACATGATCGGGCGCAAGCACACCTTCCTCATCACCATCATCATCATGGGCGTGTCCACCGCCGTGGTCGGCCTGCTGCCCGCCTACGCCACCATCGGCGTGGCCGCACCGATCATCCTGATCACCCTGCGGCTGCTGCAGGGCCTGGCGCTGGGCGGCGAGTATGGCGGCGCGGCCACTTACGTCGCCGAGCACGCGCCCAAGGGCAAGCGTGGCTTCTTCACCTCGTGGATCCAGACCACCGCGACGCTGGGCCTGTTCCTCTCGCTGCTGGTGATCATGGCCTGCCGCACCGTGCTCGGCACCGAGGCGTTCGAGGCCTGGGGCTGGCGGATTCCCTTCCTGCTGTCGATCCTGCTGCTGATCGTCTCGGTGTACATTCGCCTGCAGCTCTCCGAGTCGCCGGTGTTCCTGAAGATGAAGGAGGAAGGCAAGGCGTCCAAGGCGCCGCTGACCGAGTCCTTCGGCCGCTGGGAGAACCTCAAGGTGGTGATCATGTCGCTGCTCGGCGGCACCGCCGGACAAGCCGTAGTCTGGTACACCGGGCAGTTCTACGCGCTGTTCTTCCTGCTGCAGACGCTGAAGATCGACGCGCAGACCGCCAACCTGCTGATCGCCGGCTCCCTGCTGCTGGGCACGCCGTTCTTCGTGTTCTTCGGCAGCCTGTCCGACCGCATCGGCCGCAAGAAGATCATCATGGCCGGCTGCATCCTCGCCGCGCTGACCTACTTCCCGATCTTCCACGGCCTGACCCAGTTCGGTAACCCGGACGTGTTCGCCGCCCAGGAGAAGAACCCGGTCACCGTCGTGGCCGACCCGAACGCCTGCTCCTTCCAGTTCGACCCGGTGGGCAAGGCGAAATTCGTCAGCTCCTGCGACCTGGCCAAGAGCCTGCTGGCCAAGCGCGCCATCCCCTACGACAACCTCAAGGCCGAGAACGGCGCGCTGGCGCAGGTACACATCGGCGACAAGGTCATCGCCAGCTTCGAAGGGGCCGGCATGCCGGCGGCGGAATTCAAGGTGCAGTCCGAGGTGTTCACCGCGCAGCTCGCCGCCTCGCTCAAGGAAGCCGGCTACCCGGAGAAGGCGGACCCTGCGAAGATCAACCACCTGATGATGCTGGTGCTGCTGACCGTCCTGGTGATCTACGTGACCATGGTCTACGGGCCGATTGCCGCGTGGCTGGTGGAGCTGTTCCCGACGCGCATCCGCTATACCTCCATGTCGCTGCCCTACCACATCGGCAACGGCTGGTTCGGCGGCTTCCTGCCCACCGTCGCCTTCGCCATGGTGGCGGCCACCGGGGACATCTACTACGGCCTCTGGTACCCCATCGTCATCGCGGTGATGACGGCGATCCTCGGCATCTTCTTCCTGCCGGAGACCAAGGATCGGGATATCAGCCACTGATGCTCCCGCAGGGAGGTTCGGCTCTCGTTGGAGCGGACTGCATCCGTGAACTACCGGCAGAACGGTGCCAGGTCCGTTCGCGAGCAAGCTCGCTCCTACGAAGAGCTGGCCCTGTAGGAGCGAGCTTGCT
>NZ_JBGLYK010000195.1:0-10768 GCF_047304025.1 Pseudomonas sp. Pseusp97
GGACAAGATGCTGCTGGCGCCCGAGCGCCAGCAGCATCTTGTCCACGGCAGCGGCGAGGTCGGGAACCGAATCCACCAGGGTGCCGTCCAGGTCGAACATCACCAGACGCGGCAGCCCGGCGAACTGCAGCTGTGCAGCACTCATCACTTGCGCGCCTGCGCCAGCTCAGCGTGCATGGCGCGGATGACCTCGGCATAGTCCGGTGCGTTGAAGATGGCGGAGCCGGCGACGAAGGTGTCGGCTCCCGCTTCGGCGATCTCGCGGATGTTCTTCACGTTCACCCCGCCGTCGATTTCCAGGCGGATATCGCGGCCGGAGGCGTCGATCAGCGCGCGCGCTTCGCGCAGCTTGTCGAGGGTGCCGGGGATGAATTTCTGCCCGCCGAAACCGGGGTTCACGCTCATCAGCAGGACCATGTCGACCTTGTCCATCACGTACTTGAGCGCGTCCAGCGAGGTGGCCGGGTTGAACACCAGGCCAGCCTTGCAGCCGCCGTCCTTGATCAGTTGCAGCGAGCGGTCGATGTGCTGCGAGGCTTCCGGGTGGAACGTGATGTAGGTGGCGCCGGCTTCGATGAAGTCACCGATGATGCGGTCCACCGGGGAGACCATCAGGTGCACGTCGATGGGCGCGGTGACGCCGTATTTGCGCAGGGCGGTGCAGACCATCGGGCCGATGGTCAGGTTCGGCACGTAGTGGTTGTCCATCACGTCGAAGTGGACGATATCGGCACCGGCAGCGAGCACCTTGTCCACGTCCTCGCCCAGGCGGGCGAAGTCGGCGGAAAGGATCGACGGAGCGATGGCGTAGGGTTGCATGGCGCACCTCTGTGGGCGGAAATCACGGATGGCGCGCATTGTAGCCGCTCGGACGGCTCGAAGGGGATCGGGCCGATAGTCGAAGCGAAAAGTGCAGTATCAGGCGGGAAAGCAGGCAAAAAAAATCGCGGACCGATCCCGCCCCCGTGGGTGAGCACGGGGACGCGACCGTCCGCGAAACACTGTGAATCAGGAAGTCGGTGCGGTACGCAGTTTCTCGCTGCGGCCGCGCAGCCACTCGAGGGTCAGCAGGAGCACGACCGAGAAGCCGATCAGCAGGGTCGCCGCCGCGGCGATGGTCGGGCTGAGGTTCTCGCGGATGCCGCTGAACATCTGGCGCGGCAGGGTGGCCTGTTCGGGGCCGGCGAGGAACAGCGTCACCACCACTTCGTCGAAGGAGGTGGCGAAGGCGAACAGCGCACCGGAAATCACACCGGGAGCGATCAGCGGCAGGGTGACCTTGAAGAAGGTCAGCACCGGTGGCGCGCCCAGGCTGGCCGCGGCGCGCACCAGGTTGTAGTTGAAGCCCTGCAGGGTCGCCGACACGGTGATGATGACGAAGGGCACGCCCAGCACCGCATGGACGATGATCAGCGAGATGTAGCTGTTGCCCAGGCCCAGCGGCGCGAAGAACAGGTAGCTGGCCACGCCGATGATCACCACCGGCACGACCATCGGCGAGATCACCAGGCTCATGATCAGCGCCTTGCCGCGGAACTCGCCGCGGGTCAGGCCGATGGACGCCAGGGTGCCGAAGACCATCGCCAGCACCGTGGCCGCCGGGGCGACGATGATGCTGTTGGTCAGCGCACGCATCCACTCCGCGGAGTTGAAGAAGTCGGCGTACCAGCGCAGGGAGAAGCCCTGCAGCGGGTAGACCAGGAAGGTGCCGGAGTTGAACGACAGCGGCACGATGACCAGTACCGGCAGCACCAGGAACAGCAGGATCAGGCCGCAGAGGATGCGCAGGGTGTAGAACCACACGCGCTCGACCGGGGACATGTAGGGGCTCAGCATCTTCTTGTTCTCCTCATCAGCCCAGGCGCAGGCGGCTCGCGCCCACCAGCCAGCCGTAGATCACGTAGAGCACCAGGGTGGCGAACAGCAGCAGGCCGCCCAGGGCCGTGGCCATGCCCCAGTTGATGGTGGTGTTGGTGTAGAAGGCGACGAAGTAGCTGACCATCTGGTCGTTCGGGCTGCCCAGCAGCGCCGGGGTGATGTAGTAGCCGATCGACAGGATGAACACCAGCAGGCAGCCTGCGCCGACGCCGGCGACGGTCTGCGGGAAGTACACCTTCCAGAAGCTGGCGAATGGATGGCAGCCCAGCGAAATCGCGGCGCGCATGTAGCTGGGGGAGATGCCCTTCATCACGCTGTAGATCGGCAGGATCATGAACGGCAGCATGATGTGCACCATGGACACATACACGCCGGTGCGGTTGAACACCAGCTGCAGCGGCTGGTCGATCAGGCCCATCTTCAGCAGCGCGCCGTTGATCAGGCCACCCGACTGCAACAGCACGATCCACGCGGCGACGCGCACCAGGATCGACGTCCAGAACGGCAGCAGCACCATGATCATCAGCAGGTTGGACTTGCGGGTCGGCAGGATCGCCAGCAGGTAGGCCAGCGGGTAGGCCAGCGCCAGGCAGATCAGGGTGATCACCGCGCCCATCCAGAAGGTACGGGCGAAGATGTCCAGATAGATCGACTGGTCGGGCGTGGCGCGGGCGATCTCGCCCAGGTCGTCGATGCGGTGATCGAGCGCCGCCAGCAGGTAATAGGGAGTGACGGAGCTGGCGTTGCGACGGATCGCCTGCCAGTAGGCCGGGTCGCCCCAGCGCTCGTCGAGCGCTTCCATCGCGTCCTTGTACGACGCCGGCTGCTCCTTGAACGGCAGCGCGCGGGCGGTCTTGGACAGCAGGCTGCGGTAGCCGGCCAGCTCCATGTTCAGGCGCTTGGACAGGTCACCGATGGTCTGGTTCTTGCGCGCGGCGACCAGGTCGTCGCTGAGCGCCTTGTACACCGCATCCGATGGCAGCGACTTGCCGTCCCATTCGGAAATGGCGTTGACGGTCAGCGGCAGCGCGCCGACGACCTCGGGGTTGTTCACGCTCTTGTAGAGCAGCGCCGCGATGGGCACCAGGAAGGTCAGCAGCAGGAAGACCAGCAGGGGCAGCACCAGCGCCTGGGACTTCAGACGGTTCATCCGCTCCGCGCGCGCCAGGCGCTGCTTGAGGGTGGGGCCGGCGACCTCGTTCAGAGACACAGCGGTGGCCATAGCGAACTCCGGTAAAACAGGCCGCCCGAAAGCGGCCAAGGTGTGGTGTCAGGAGGAGCCGCCGCGAGGGGGCGCGGCGGCTCCGGTCCGTCGCGGTCCGGGTGGCCGCGACGGTTTGGCACTGCGAAGTCGTCGACAAAACTGAGCGAAGCGTTTCTGGCTAGACGCCTGGCCGCAGACAGTACCTGTCAGTACGGCAAGGCCAGGCAACAACGCCAGAACAGTTTTGCCGGCGACTCTTACTTGGCAGCCCAGGCGTTGAAGCGCTGTTCCAGCTGCTCGCCGTAGTCAGCCCAGAAGGTCACGTCCATGCCCACCTGACCCTGCATGTTTTCCGGGGTGGTCGGCATATCCTTCAGCAGCTCCTTGCTCAGCAGCGGTACGGCGTTCTTGTTGACCGGGCCGTAGGCGATGTTCTCGGAGTAGGTCTTCTGCTGCTCGGGCTGAACCGAGAAGGCGATGAACTTCAGGCTCTCGTCGACCTTCTTGGCGCCCTTGGGGATGGCCCAGGCGTCGAAGTCGTAGATGCCGCCGTTCCAGACGATCTTCAGGTTGCTCTCCTTCTGCACGGCGGCGATGCGGCCGTTGTAGGCGGAGCTCATGACTACGTCGCCGGAGGCGAGGTACTGCGGCGGCTGGGCGCCGGCTTCCCACCACTGGATGTTCGGCTTGATCTGGTCGAGTTTCTTGAAGGCGCGATCCTGGCCTTCCTTGGTCGCCAGCACCTTGTAGACGTCCTTGGGCGCGACGCCGTCGGCCATCAGGGCGAATTCCAGGGTGTACTTGGCGCCCTTGCGCAGGCCGCGCTTGCCCGGGAATTTCTGGGTGTCCCAGAAATCGGCCCAGCTGGTCGGTGCAGACTTCAACTTGTCGGCGTTGTAGGCCAGCACGGTGGACCAGACGAAGAAGCCCACGCCGCAGTTGCTCACGGCGCCCGGTACGTAATCCTCGGCCTTGCCGAGGATGGCCGGGTCGATGGTTTCGAACAGGCCTTCGTCACAGCCGCGGGCCAGTTCCGGCGACTCGACTTCCACCAGGTCCCAGGAGACGCTGTTGGTGTCGACCATGGCCTTCACCTTGGCCATCTCGCCGTTGTATTCGCCGGCAACGATCTTGTTGCCAGTGCTCTTCTCGTAAGGCCCGTAGAACGCCTTCACCTGGGCATTCTTGTTGGCGCCGCCGAAGGACACCACGGTCAGGTCGGTGGCGGCCATGGACTGGGCCGCGAAGGCCACGCCCAGGGTCAGCGCTGCGAGTTTGAGCCCCGATGCTTTCAAGGACTTCGACATTATTGTTGTCTCCACAGTGTGCAGGTTTGTTTTTCTTGGATGCGTCCGGGAGTGGCCGGGCCGCGCTGTTACGCCGCGGACAGTGGGTCGAGCGCGCGGACGTGCTCGACTTCCCAGCCCAGCGGAACCACGTCGCCAACACTGAGCGCAGGATCGAGCTCGGCGATCGGCTGTTTGACGAAGAAATCGGTACGGCCGCAGACCTCCAGGCGAATGCGCACGTGGTCACCCAGGTAGATGAACTCGGCGACGCGGCCGGAGAAGCGGTTCACGCAGTTTTCGCTGTGACCGTTCAGGCGCACGCGCTCCGGACGGATCGACAGGCTGACGGTGTCGCCGACATTGCCGACGTTGATCGCCAGCGCCTCGACCTTCTCGCCACGGGCCAGTGCCACGGTGCAGCGGTCGCCATTGCGGGCCTGGAGCTGGCCGGCAATGCGGTTGTTCTCGCCGATGAAGTTGGCCACGAAGGAGTTGCGCGGGTGCTCGTAGAGCTCGGCCGGCGGGGCGATCTGCTGGATCTCGCCCTGGTGGAACACGGCCACGCGGTCGGACATGGTCAGGGCTTCGCCCTGGTCATGGGTCACGTAGACCACGGTCACGCCAAGGCGCTGGTGGATGTGCTTGATCTCCATCTGCATGTGCTCGCGCAGTTGCTTGTCGAGCGCACCCAGGGGTTCGTCCATCAGTACCAGTTGCGGTTCGAAGACCAGCGCACGGGCCAGGGCCACGCGCTGCTGCTGGCCACCGGAGAGCTGGGCGGGATAGCGACCGGCGAAGGAGTCGAGCTGGACCATCGACAGCGCGCGCTTCACCCGCTCGCTCACGTCGGTCTTGCTCATGCCGCGCACGGAGAGCGGGAAGGCCAGGTTCTCGGCCACCGTCATGTGCGGGAACAGGGCATAGTTCTGGAACACCATGCCGATGTCGCGCTTGTGCGGGGGGACATTGTTGATGGCGCGGCCGGCGAGCTGGATTTCACCGGCGGTAGGAGTTTCGAAACCGGCCAGCATCATCAGGCTGGTGGTCTTGCCGGACCCCGAAGGCCCCAGCAGCGTCAGGAATTCGCCTTTGCGAATGTCCAGATTGAGGTCCTTCACGATGAGGGATTCGCCGTCGTAGCTCTTCTGCACGCCACGGAAACTCACCAGCACATCGTTTGCCTGATTCTCGGCCATCACCGCACCTTTGTTTTTTTGTAAATGCCGTTGATCTCAAGCCTAGAGAAGCTGGACCGGCGCGCAAATCGGGCGGTATGAGAGATTGCTATAAGGCTTAGAGAGGATGCTTTGTAGGGCGATCCCTACAAAACTGCCGAAGCGGACTGCCGACCACCCGGTGGTCGGCAGCCTGTGGATCAACGCTTGGCCCAGGCCTGGAAGCGCTTCTCCAGCGCATCGCCGTGCTCGGTCCAGAACGCCACGTCCATGCCGACGGCATGGGCGATGTTCTGCGGCGCGGTGGGCAGGTTGGCGGCCACGTCCGGCGCCAGCAGTTCCACCGCCTTGCGGTTGGTCGGACCGTAGGCGATGTTCTCGGCGAAGGCCTTCTGCTGCTGCGGCTGGCCGGCGAAGTTGACGAACTGCTCGGCCAGTTCCTTCTTGAACACGCCCGAGGGCAGCGCCCAGAAATCGAAGTCGTAGATGCCGCCGGCCCAGACCATGCGGAAGCCCTTCTGCTCGGCCTGCGCGGCGGCGATCCGGCCGTTGTAGGCGGAACTCATCACCACGGTGCCGTCGGCGAGATCACGCACCGGGTCCTGGCCGGACTTCCACCAGTTGATATTCGGCTTGAGCTCGTCGAGCTTGCGGAAGGCGCGGTCGACGCCATCGTCGGTGGCGAGCACCTGGTAGACGTCCTTGGGCGCGACGCCATCGGCCATCAGGGCGAATTCCAGGCTGTACTTGGCGCCCCAGCGCAGGCCGCGCTTGCCGGGGAATTTCTTCGTGTCCCAGAAATCCGCCCAACTGCTCGGCGTGCCCTGCAGCTTGCTCTGGTTGTAGGCCAGCAGCGTGGTCCAGACGAAGATGCCGACGCCGCACGGCTGCACCGCGCCCGGCACGAAATCGGCGGTGTTGCCCAGGGTCTTGGGATCGAGCTTCATGAACAGCCCTTCCTCGCAGCCGCGCGCGAGCTCGGGAGCCTCGACCTCCACCACGTCCCAGGACACATGGCTGATCTCCACCATGCGCTTGAGCTTGGCCAGGTCGCCGTTGTAGGAGCCGTGGACGACGGCGTTGCCGGTCACTTCCTTGAACGGTTTGTAGAAGGCCGCCTCCTGGGCTTCCTTGTTGGCGCCACCGAAGGAAATCACCGTGACGTAATCCGCCAGCGCCGGCATCGCGGCGCTCCCCAGCAGGCCGAACAGCAGCCCTCCCCTTACCGCTCGCAACATCTTCTTCTCCTTGTTATCACGACGTACTGCATGAAGCCGGCAATCATTCCCTGCCTCACGCCCGCTAGATAGACGGTTCGTTACAGAAATCGGACACGTCGCACAGAGTGGAAGGAAAATTCAGCGAGCGATCTGCCGCAGATCAAGCCGGCGTGGCGGCTCGATCAGACGAGCTTGTGCTCCATGGCGTAGCGCACCAGGTCCGCTACCGAGTTGGCATTGAGCTTCTGCATCAGCCGCGCCTTGTGGGTGCTGATGGTCTTGCTGCTGACCGCCAGTTGCTGGGCGATCTCGTTGACGCCTTCGCCCTGCACCAGGCGCTCGAACACCGAGAACTCGCGCTCGGACAGCAGCGCGTGGGGCGGCCGGGAATCGGTGAGGCCGACTTCGAAGACCATGCGGTCGGCGAGATCGGGGTCGATGTAGCGACCGCCGCTGGCGACCTTGCGGATTGCCGTCAGCAGCAGCGCCGGGTCGCTGTCCTTGGTGGCATAGCCGGCGGCGCCGACCTTCAGCGCGCGGGCGACCATCTGCACTTCGTCGTGCATCGACAGCATGAGGATGGCTGGCGGGTTGTTCAGCGCGCGGATCCGCGGGATGGCTTCCAGGCCGTTGACGCCGGGCATGGAGATATCCAGCAGGACCACTTCGCAGGGCGTCTGGCGCAGGGTTTCGAGCAACTGCTCGCCGTTGGTGGCCTCGCCCACCACCTGCAGGTCCTTGGCCATGCCGATCAGCTGCTTGATGCCCTCGCGCACGATCGTATGGTCTTCCGCCACCAGCACTCGAATCACCGCCATTGCTCCCGTCCCGCACTCGTCATTGTCATTATGTTTGTCGCCGCTTACGCCTCCTGGGATCGCAGCGGCACGCGGATCCACAGCGTGGTGCCCTCTCCGGGCTGGCTGTCGATCTGCAGGGTGCCGCCGAACATCAGCACCCGCTCGCGCATGCCCACCAGACCGAAGGACACGCCCTGGCGCGTAGCTTCCGGATCGAAGCCCACGCCATCGTCGGCGATGCGCAGGCACAGTTCGCGTCCCTCGACGCTCAGTTGCAGTTCCACAGTATGCGCCTGGGCATGGCGCATCACATTGGTCAGTGCTTCCTGAAGGATACGGAACAGGCCGATGGCCTTGGCATCCGACAGCTGCGGCGGATTCTCCGGCACCTGCACCAGGCAGGGAATCTGCGTGCGCGCTTCGAAGCGGCGCGCCTGCCACTCCAGCGCCGAACCGATGCCGGCATCGAGGATCGGCGGGCGCAGCGCGGTGGCCACGTCGCGCACCAGCTGGAACAGTTGGGCGATCAGCCGCTTCATGTTGTCCAGGCGCTCGCGCAGGCCACTGTCCAGCTCGGCATAGGCCAGCTCGCACATGGAGGTCTCCAGCTTGAGCACGGTAAGTACCTGGCCCAGTTCATCGTGCACTTCGCGGGCGATTCGCGCCTTCTCCTCCTCCCGCACGCTCTCCAGGTGCGCCGACAACTCGCGCAGCTGCGCGCGGGAATCCTGCAGCTCCCGCTCGATCTGCTTGTGCTCGGTGACATCCCAGACCACGCCGTCCCAGGCCGGGCGACCGTCGTCCAGCGTGCGCACGGTGGCCTTGATGTCGACCCAGCGCGGTTCGTTGCTGCGGGTCAGGATGCGCCCCTGCCACAGCCAGTTGCGCCGGCCTTCCACCGCTTGCAGTTGGCTGGCGAGGTAGCCCTCGCGCTCGGAAGGATGCACCAGGCCCATGATGCCCAGGCCGCTCTCGCGCAGATAACCGGGCGAGTAGCCCAGCGAGGTTTCGCTGCCCCCGGTGATGAAGCTGATGTAGGCGAAGTCGGAGTCGTCGTCCGGCGCGTTGGGCTCCAGGCGGAACACCAGGCCCGGTACGTTGGCAGCGATGCCCTGCAGGCGCGCCTCGCTTTCCTCCAGCGCGGCGCGGGCGCGGCGACGCTCGGTGACATCGTTGAGGAACACCAGCAGGTACTCCGAATCGCCGAAGCGCAGGAAGCTCAGTGACACGTCCGCCGGCAGCCATTGGCCGTCGGCGCGCAGGCACTGGGTCTCGAAGCTCAGCGGCGCTTCGTCGGCGTTGCGCGCGCGGCGCCAGAGGTTGAGCCAGCGGTCCATGTTCAGCGTCGGTTCGAAGTCCGACAGCGGGCGGTCCACCACCGCGCCCGGCGCGTAGCCGAGCAGCTCCTCGGCGGCACGGTTGGCGTAGCGCACGTGGCTGTCCCAGTTGACCCAGAGGATGCCGACGGTGCTGCTGTCGATGGCGAACTGGGTCAGGCGCAACGCCTGCTCCGCGGCCTGGCGCAGTTCGATATCGCGGCGTGCGGCGAGCAGGCGCGACTCCAGCGCATGGTGCTGGCGGCGCAGCCAGAGCAGCGCGGCAACCGCGAACAGCAGCAGCAGGCCGAGCAGGATGCACAGGTTCTGCCAGAAGCCGGGCGAAGAACCCAGGCGCGGGTAGACCGGTTGCAGCCAGCGTTCGTGGAGCTGGTCGAGGTCCTTGGCGGGTACCGCCCGCAGCGCCGCGTCGATGATCCCGGCCAGCTCCGGCAAGTCCCGGCGCGTCGCTACGCGCAGCAACTGCGGATAACCGATATCGGCGACCACCGACAGCCCGCTGAACTCGGTTTCCCGCGTCAGGCGCGCCAGTTGCGCCTCGTCTATCACCGCATAGTCGGCTTCGCGCCCCAGCACCTTGCGCAACACCTCACGATCGCTGTCGACGACCTGCAGGGCCAGCCCCGAGTAGGTACCGCGCAGATAGTCGACCACCGGGCCGGGGCCGCGTACGGAGACGGATTCGCCTTCGCCCAGGTTGTCCAGCTCCACCGACGTGCCGCTGCGGCGGTCGCCCACGACCAGGCGCGGCACGCGCAGGTAGGGATCGGAGAACAGCCAGTCGCGCAGGGTGGATGGCGTCTGGCTGATGCCGGGAGCGAGGTCGATCTCCCTCGCACGTACCGCTTTCTCCAGAGACGCCTGGTCCGGATAGGTGCGCCATTGCAGGCCGACGCCGAGCGCCTTGGCCAGCCATTCGAGCAATTCGACGTTGGCTCCGGAGAGCTGCTGCAGACGGCGATCCTGCTGGACATAAGGCGCCTCGAGGACGGCGCCCACGCGCAACTGAGGGTGCTCGACGAGCCAGGCGCGCTGCGCTTCGTCCAGCGTCAGCGGCGCCGCGGGGGTTTCCGCCACCGCCAGCAGCGGCAGGCAACACAGCCAGAAAAGACAGGCTTTCCAGAACAGACGACTCATGCCCACAGCACCCTGGTGTTCGATCGTGTCAAAGCAAATGGCCGGCATACCTTACAGCAAGCCCGGTTGAACCCGGCAGCCATGCGCCTGACAAAGCTAGGACAAGCCGCTAGGCTGGCCGCACCCGCGCCCGCCGACACAGGGAAATCCTTGATGCCGCACTCGTTTCGCCCGACACTTTTCGCCCTCTGCTTCTCGCTGGGCCTGTCGCCGCTGGCCGCCAGCGGTGAAGACAGCAAGGCGCCCGCCGAAGAAAAGCCCGCTGCCGCTCCGGCCGTGCGCCCCGCCGTGAGCGAGCGCAGCCAGGACGAAGCCAGCGGCCTGGTGCGCCAGTTGCCCGAAAGCGAGCGCCAGGAACTCAAGGCCGGCGACGAAACCTTCCTCGCCCTGTGGCTGCCGGCCAATGCCGCCGACGCCGAGGGCGCAGTGATCCTGATTCCCGGTGACGGCGAAAGCGCGGATTGGCCGGTGGCGATCGGCCCGCTGCGGCGCAAGTTGCCCGATGCCGGCTGGCAGACCCTGGCCGTCACCCTGCCCGATCCGCAAAGCACGGCGCCGATCCCGCGCCCGAAGGAGTCGCCGGACAAGGCCAGCGCCGACACCGACGCCACGGCCACCGACAGCGCCAGCAAACCGGAAGTGAAGGGCGGTGAAGGCAGCGCGACTCCGACACCGGAAAGCACCGCCGAAACCGGCAGCGCCGAGCCGGCCCAGGCCAGCCCCGAGGC
>NZ_JBGLYK010000196.1:0-10709 GCF_047304025.1 Pseudomonas sp. Pseusp97
ATTCTGCCGGACAGACAAGGCATCAAGCGGGTTCGCGAGCAAGCTCGCTCCTACGAAGCCCCCATGAAAAAGGCCAGCTTTTCAGCTGGCCTTCGCGTTTCTCACTGCTGCTTGTTCAGCTCGTCGAGCTTCAGCGTGCCGCCGTCGTCGAACAGGTTGAGTTTCTGCTTGAGCTGGTCCGGCGGTAGCGGGTCGCCCTGCCCGGCCGTCGGCTGGGCTGGCGCGGCATTGGGTGCTGCCGTGCCCGGAACCGCCGGAGCGGCGCTATCGGCCGGCTTCTCGGCCTTGCCGTCCTGGCCCTCGATGGCGCGCTGGGCCTTCTTGGTCAGGACGATGATGTCGATGCGGCGGTTCACCGGGTTGAGCGGCTTGTCGCGGTCGAACAGCGCGGACGAGGCGTAACCCACCACGCGGGCAATCTGGTCCAGCGGATAGCCGCCGGCCTCCAGCGCACGGCGCGCGGCGTTGGCGCGGTTGGCCGAAAGCTCCCAGTTGCCGAACTCGCCATTGCCGGCGTAGGGCTTGGCGTCGGTGTGGCCACTGATGCTGATCTTGTTCGGCACCTGCTTGATGGTCTCGGCCAGCGCCAGCAGGATGTCCTCGAAGTACGGCTGCAGGCGCGCGCTGCCCAGGTCGAACATCGGCCGGTTGTCCGAGTCGACGATCTGGATGCGCAGGCCGTCCTGGGTGATCTCGAAGAGGATCTGGTCCTTGAAGCGCTTGAGGGTCGGGTTTTCGTCGACCTTGTTCTGCAATTCCTGCAGCAGCAGCTCCAGGCGCTCCTTCTCCACCTGCTCGGCGACGTCCTGCGCCTGTTGCTCGGTGATCTTGGCGTTTTCGTCCGGGTTGACGCGGGTCTCGTCGGCGTCCGGCTGAGCCTGGATCTGCGGGTTCAGCGTCTTGTCCGGCGCCGGTGTCGGCGTGCCGCCCAGGTCGATGACATAGGGGCTGGCGCTTTCGGTGAAGCCGATGGGGTCCTGGAAGTAGCCGGAGATGGCCTTCTTCTGCTCCGGGGTCGCCGAGGACAACAGCCAGAGCACGAGGAAGAACGCCATCATGGCGGTGGCGAAGTCGGCGAAGGCGATCTTCCAGCCCCCGCCATGGTGGCCGGCGGCGTAGCGTTTGACGCGCTTGACGATGATCGGCTGGTTGTTATCCATGCGTCAGACGACCCGTCAGCGACCGCGAACGGCCTGCTCCAGCTCGCTGAAGCTGGGGCGGTGCGCCGGCAGCAGCACCTTGCGGCCGAACTCGACGGCCAGCGACGGCGGCATGCCGGAGGCGGAAGCCACCAGGCAGGCCTTGATCGACTCGTACAGGTTCAGCTCTTCCTTGGCGTCGTGCTCCAGGGCATTGGCCAGCGGGCCGACGAAGCCATAGGCGGCGAGAATACCGAGGAAGGTGCCCACCAGCGCCGCAGCGACATGGTGGCCGATTTCGGCCTGGCTGCCCTGGCCGAGCAGGGCCATGGTGATCACGATGCCCAGTACCGCGGCGACGATACCGAAGCCCGGCAGGGCGTCGGCGACGCGGGTGACGGCATGGGATGGGTGCTCGAGGTCTTCCTTGAGGCTGCCCAGCTCCATGTCGAACAGGCCTTCCAGCTCGTGGGGCGCCATGTTGCCGGAGGACATGATGCGCAGGTAGTCGCAGACGTAGGCGGTCATGCGTTCGTCCTTGAGCACCGCCGGGTACTTGCTGAAAATCGGGCTGGCGGCCGGGTCCTCGACGTCGGCCTCGATGGCCATCATGCCTTCGCGGCGGCTCTTGTTGAGCACCTCGTAGAGCATTCCCAGCACCTCCAGGTAGAAGGTGTGGGTGAAGCGGTTGCCGAACATCTTCGGCGCCTTCTTCAGCACGGTCATGAAGGTGCTGCCAGGGTTGGCCTGGAGGAAGGCACCCAGCGCGGCGCCGCCGATGATCAGCACTTCGAACGGCTGGATGATGGCCGCGATCTTGCCGCCGGAAAGCATGTAGCCGCCGAGCACGCTACCCAGAATGACGATGATGCCGATGATTTTTGCCATGGGGACCGGACTGAAACTGTGAACAGAAAGGGAGGCACTCTTCCCGCCTCCCTGTTGTTATCGGAGATTTCGGGCAAGACTATAGGCCGAAAACACTAAAAACCAGTTCGGCGCCTCACGCATGTCAAAGCAAATGCTTCATCCAGAGCGTCTCAAGGCCTGGCTTACCCAGCTGGAACATCTGCCTTTGCCCGTTCCCCTGGAACAACGCGACGACATTCGCCGGGCGCTGAACGACAGCCGCCGCTCGATACGGGACATCGCCGACCTGCTGCAGGACGCGCCGACGCTGGCTTTCGCCATCCTGCGCGAGGCCAACCGGGCGGCGAGCGCCAGGGACAATCCGGCGGAAAGCCTGGAAGTCGCCCTCAACCGCCTGGGCCTGAGCCGCGCCAGCCAGTTGCTCGATAGCCTGCCGGCGGTACCCGAGGCGCAGATGCCGCGCGCGCTGAACCAGTTGCTGCTGATCAGCCGTCACGCCATGCAGCAGGCCAGCGGCCTGTTCGCCAACCGCCTGGCGCGGCTATGGCAGGAAATCCACTGGGGCAGCCTGTTCACCCTCGCGCCCCTGTGGGCGCTGGCCACCGCCAGACCCGAACTGCTGGAGAACTGGCAGCGCCAGGTCTATGGCCTGGGCCGCTGCAGCAGCGAAGTGGAAGAGGAACTGCTCGGCACCCGCCTGCTGCCATTGTGTCGCGCGCTGGCCGACAACTGGCGGCTGCCGGACTGGGTCGGCCAGGGCTACGCCCTGCTCAGCGACGACAAGCGCCTGCTGGTGCGCGCCCTGCACGTCGCCCATACCGAGCACGATCCACTGGGCCAGCAGCAGCGGCTGGACGCCGATCCCGAGCTGCAACGCTGGCTGACCCGCCCGGCCAACACCATCCTCCTCGCCAACAGCCTCGCCATGGCCGCGCACCAGTCCTGGGGCGGCGTGCACATGCTGCGCTGGCAACGCCTGACCAGCCTTTACCTGCAGATGCCGCTGGAAGAATTGCAGCAGACCGTCCACGGCCTCGCCGCGCAGAGCGCCCGCCGCCACGCCCGCCCCCTGCTCTGGCACCCGGCCCAAGCGCTGCTCTGGCCGTGGGACGCCCGGCGCTGGGTCAACGGCCCGAAGGCCGGGGAACCGGCCAGCCCTCCCGACACCCTCGCCCAATGGCGGCAACACTGCACCCGCCTGATGCAGGAGCCCAGCCCGTTCAGCAACGTCCTGCAACTGCTCGACTGTGCTACTGCCGCACTGCAGGCCTGCGGGCTGCAACGCGGGATGATCCTGCTGGCCGACAAGGGCGGCAGCTGGTTGCAGGCGCGCCGGCATTTCGGCCTGGAGGGCGAGATCGGTGACTTCAAGCTGGAAGTCGCCGCCAGCCCGGTGCTGCGCAAACTCCTGCAACAACCCGGTCAGCTGCGCCTCAGCCCAGCCAACATGGCCGAGTTTTCGGCACTGATTCCCGGCTCGCTGAAGGCGCTGCTCCCCAGCGAGCACCTGCTGCTGCGCTCGCTGGGCAACGGCGCGCGGGTGGTCATGCTGGTGCTTTGCGACCGCAACGGCCAGCCATTGGCGGACCTGCATGCCCAGGCGTTCGGCCGCACCGTGCAGTGCATCGAGCACGCGGTGAAGCAGATGGCGCGGGGCGCCTGATCCGGAAAGGTTTGCGCCCCGCCGCGTCCCCTTTAAACTAACCGCCCTCACGGGGTAGCCCAGGGCGCCTGCTCACGTTGCCTCCCCTCACCGTTCCCGCCGGGAGACTCCGCCATGTCCGCCTTCTCCGCCCTGCCCCTGGTGATCGAACCGGCTGATCTTGCCAGCCGCCTCGACGCCCCCGAACTGATCCTGGTCGACCTGACCAGTGCCGCGCGTTATGCCGAAGGCCACATTCCCGGCGCCCGCTTCGTCGCCCCTGCACGCACTCAGCTGGGCGGCACACCCGCGCCGGGCCTGCTGCCGGCCAAGGCCGACCTCGAAGCGCTGTTCGGCGAACTGGGCCACAACCCCGATGCCGTCTACGTGGTCTACGACGACGAAGGCGGCGGCTGGGCCGGCCGCTTCATCTGGCTGCTGGATGTGATCGGCCACGGCAAATACCACTACGTCGATGGCGGCCTGCACGCCTGGCTCGCCGACGGCCTGCCGTTGAGCCAGGACGTCCCCGCAGCCGCCGGCGGCCCGCTGCCGCTGACCCTGCACGACGAGCCCACCGCCACCCGCGAATACCTGCAGAGCCGCCTGGGCGCCGCCGACCTGGCCGTCTGGGATGCCCGCAACCCCAGCGAATACAGCGGCCAGAAAGTCCTCGCCGCCAAGGCCGGCCACGTGCCCGGCGCCGTCAATTTCGAATGGACCGCCGGCATGGACCCGGCCCGCGCGCTGCGCATCCGTACCGATATGCCGCAGATCCTTGAGGACCTGGGCATCACCAAGGACAAGGAAGTGATCACCCACTGCCAGACCCACCACCGTTCCGGTTTCACCTACCTGGTGGCCAAGGCCCTCGGCTATCCGCGGGTCAAGGGCTATGCCGGTTCCTGGTCGGAATGGGGCAACCATCCCGACACCCCCGTAGAGGTTTAAGGAATGTCGTTCAAAGATCGTCTGTTCATCCTCGCCCAGTACCTGCTGCCGCATCACCTGCTGTCGCGCCTGATCGGCTGCGCCGCCGAATGCCGCGCGCCCTGGTTCAAGGACCGCCTGATCCCCTGGTTCGCCCGCCGCTATCAGGTCGATATGCGCGAGGCGCAAGTCGAGGACCTGGGTGCCTACGAGCACTTCAACGCCTTCTTCACCCGTGCCCTCAAGGAAGGTGCGCGTCCGCTGGACGAAAGCGCAGGCGCGGTGCTCTGCCCGGCCGATGGCGCCATCAGCCAGCTCGGCCCGATCGAGCATGGCCGCGTGTTCCAGGCCAAGGGCCACAGCTACAGCCTGATGGAACTGCTGGGCGGCGACGCCGAGCGTGCCGCGCCCTTCATGGGCGGCGAATTCGCCACCGTCTACCTGTCGCCCAAGGACTACCACCGCGTGCACATGCCGCTGGCCGGGACCCTGCGCGAGATGGTCTACGTGCCGGGCCGCCTGTTCTCGGTGAACCAGCTGACCGCCGAGCAGGTGCCGGAACTCTTCGCCCGCAACGAACGCGTGGTGTGCATCTTCGATACCGAGCGCGGGCCGATGGCCGTGGTGCTGGTGGGCGCGATGATCGTCGCCTCCATCGAGACCGTGTGGGCCGGCCTGGTCACACCGCCCAAGCGCGAGCTGAAGTCCTTCTCCTACGACGAAGCGTCCCGCGCGCCGATCCACCTGGAGAAAGGCGCCGAGCTGGGCCGCTTCAAGCTGGGTTCCACCGCCATCGTGCTGTTCGGCCCCGGGCAGGTCAGCTGGGCGGAAAACCTGGCCGCCACCAGCGCCGTGCGCATGGGCGAGCGCCTGGGTGGCGCGCGCCAGGGCTGACGCCCATTCTTATAAGGCGGGCGGCCAATGAGCCGCCCGCCACCGCTTTTCGCCTCATCGTGCCAGTTCCCTGCCATGAAACGCTTCCTGCATCTGATGGGCTGGCGGGCCAACGCCACCAGTCATCTTGAAAAATGGCTCTCCGCCATCGGCGCGATCTGCGGCATCGCCGCCATCTACGCCGTCACCCACTGGGTCCTGCCCGGCGAAGCCGCCATCTGGGTCGTAGCCTCCATGGGCGCCAGCGCCGTGCTGCTGTTCGCCGTGCCTCACGGCGTGCTCTCGCAACCCTGGGCCGTGCTGGGCGGGCAAGTGCTCTCGGCGCTGGTCGGGGTGGTCTGCCAGAAAGTCTTTCCCGACCAGCCCTTCACCCCGGCCCTGGCTGTAGGGGCGGCCATCCTGGTGATGCACTACGCCCGCTGCATTCACCCACCGGGCGGCGCCACCGCGCTGGCGGCGGTCTCCGGCGGGCCGGCGATCAGCGCACTGGGCTTCCACTACGTGCTCAGTCCGGTGCTGCTCAATGTGGTGCTGATCCTTGCTGTCGCGGTGGCCTTCAACGGCCTGTTCGCCTGGCGCCGCTACCCCGCTCCGCTGGCGCGCCTGCCCGCTTCGCCGAAGCTCCCCGCCGGGCCCGCGCCGGAAGACCTCTACCACGCACTGCGCAAGATGGATTCCTACATCGACGTGCAGTTCGACGACCTGCTGAAGATCCTCCAGCTGGCCCAGGAACACGCCCAGGCGCAGCGCCTGACTCCCGACGACATCCTGCTCGGCGCCAGCTACAGCAATGCCCTGAGTGGCGACGCCTGGGCCGTGCGCCAGGTGATCGACGACCATCCGGACAAGCGCGGCCGCCAGGACCAGTTGGTCTACAAGGTGGTTGCCGGAGCGGGCAAGGGCAACACCGGCGTCTGCCGGCGCCAGGACCTGCTCGACTGGGCCGCGCACGCGGTGATGCCCCAGGGAGACGGCTGGGTTCGCGTCACCGCCCAGGATTCATCGCGCGACGCTCTGCAACGTCAGATAAAAGGCGAAACGCCGCTGCCGTGACCCGTCCGCGCACCAGTCGGGCGATGGGCTGCGGCGGGCGGCGGATGCTGCTAGAGTTCGGAAAAAGCCGACAGTAATGACCAACCGGTTCGTACAACGAAGCGGATTGTGGAGAAACCATTCCCGCCATGGACAACAGTCCCCAGCAGTTTCTACGTGTCCCCACCCCGACGCACGAGAGCCTGAGCTTCTGCAACGCCAACACGCGCGAGCTGAAATACTGGCTGGATCACCTGCCCAAGGCCAACCTCGGGGAGACTGCCCGCCAGCTCTACCAGGGGCTGATCGAACTCAACCAGCTCAAGCTGCCGGTGGAAACGCGCCTGCAGTTGCTGGAACTGTTCCGCCCGGAAGTCCACTTCGTCTGCCATAACCTGGAGCGGCACTTCCTCAACCAGTCCATTGTCCTGGACGAGCGCCCGCGCAAGGTCGCCAATCTCTGCCAGGCGCTGCAGAACCATCTGGCCATCGGCTACAAGATCATCGTCGCGCGCGAGGCCTCGCGCTTCACCCGCGAGCGCGCCCAGGTGATGACCGCCGCGATCCAGCGCGCCATTCGCAGTCTCTGCGGGCCGCTGGTGCGTGCTTCGCAGCTGTACTGCCCGGTGCCCGAGCACCTGTGGCTGGAGCTCCACCAGCTCTACCAGCTGGCCCGCCAGCACGGCCTGCAGCACACCCCGGTGCGCGACGCCCTGGCGCGCCAGTCCCAGGGGCTGTCCATCGAGCACGCCTACCTGGTGGCGCTGATGCTGGGCTCCGCCCGCTGCAACCAGATGCGCCAGAACAATATCGCCCGTGTCGCCGAAGTCCTCGAGAGCTGGGCGGCGCTGGTGAAGGTTCAGCCCGCCGATGCGCCTTCCACCCTCTTCGTGGTGGTGCCGGCGGTGGATGGCCCTCCGCGCTACCGCACCCTGTTCAAGGAAAGCGACCTCACCGGCGGCCTGGGCATCGACCCGCAGCCGCTGGTGGACGTCATCCGCGAATACCTGCTGCTGCCGCCGGAGAACCGCGCACAGGCGCGTCTGAAGGTTCCAGAAGGCGTGAGCATCGACCTGCTGCAGCACCTTGCCGCGGCCTGGGGCGACATCGCCGAACGGACCTTCCACCGCACCCCCGGCCAGGGCCAGCTGACCCTGTGCATCGGCATGAGCGCCCTGCACTACTTCCTCGCCGGTCGCAAAGGCTTCAACGACCTGTTGAAGATCCAGGTTCAGGAACAGCTGCCGACCTTCAAGACCGAGGTGAAGGACGCCTGGTCCGGCGCCTTCGACGCGGAGAAGGTCAACGACTGGAAGCCCGGCATGCCACTGGAGGAAATCGAGTACACGTCGCCGCGCAGCGCCGAGGACCACGTCGGCGGTCTCGCCGTGGAAACCCAGCGTGACGACTATCCCGTGCACACCCTGAACATCGTCAACCACAGCCCCGGCGGCTACTGCCTGACCTGGCCGAAGGAAATTCCCAGCCAGTTGCAGGCCGGCGAACTGCTGGGCATCCAGGACACGCCGGAGCACAGCTGGAGCGTCGCCGTGGTGCGCTGGATCCGCCAGGTTCGCGGCGGCGGCACGCAGATGGGCATTGAACTGGTCGCCCCGCTGGCCCAACCCTGCGGCCTGCAGCTGCTGCGCAAGACCGAACAGGGCAGCCAGTATCTGCGCGCCCTGCTGCTGCCGGAGATCGCCGCGATCTCGCGCCCGGCCACCGTCATCACCCCGCGCCTGCCCTTCCAGGAAGGCAACCGCGTGCAGCTCAACCTGCACGGGGACGAGCGCCGCGCGACCCTGACCCGCAAGGTCACCGCCACCGCCAGCTTCACCCAGTTCGAATACCAGGCGCAGGACGCGGCTGGCCTTCCGAGCGATAAGCCCATCACAGGGTCGAACGCTCGCGGCCCTGGCGGGGAGGAAGACTTTGACTCCCTCTGGAAGTCTCTGTAGATTCCGGAGGATTCCCTTTCGTCGCCTCTTTGCTGCCGTCCAGCGCGGTATAAGCAGCCTTCCCCATGGCCAATGAAAAGAAAACCATCCGCCTGTTGATCCTGGAAGACTCGCAGAACGAAGCCGAGCGCCTGGTCAGCCTGTTCCGCAACGCCGGTCGTGCGACCCGCGTCCACCGCATCACCTCCAGCGAAGACCTGACGGAGGTCCTGCCCCAGGGCTGGGACCTGCTGATCGCCGCGCCCGAAGCCGAGGCGCTGGACCCCAGCGAAGCGCTGGGCGCGATCCGCCGGCAGGCCAAGGACATCCCCTTCATCCAGCTGGTCAGCGGCAACGACTCCGACGCCGTGACCGAGGCCCTGGCCCTCGGCGCCCAGGATGCCCTACCGCAAGGCGAGGACGAGCGCCTGATCCTGGTGGCCAACCGCGAGCTGGCCAACCTCGAGGAACGCCGCGCACGCCGCTCCGCCGAAGTCGCCCTGCGCGAGGCGGAGAAGCGCTGCCAACTGCTGCTCGACAGCTCGGTGGATGCCATCACCTACGTCCACGACGGCATGCATATCTATGCCAACCGCGCCTACGTCGGCCTGTTCGGCTACGAGGACGCCGAGGAGCTGGAAGGCATGCCGATGATCGACCTGATCGCCGGCTGCGACCAGGCCAACTTCAAGGACTTCCTCAAGGGCTACCAGACCACCGAGGACAACGCCGAACTGGCCTGCAGCGGCATCCGCAGCGACGGCCAGGCCTTCGCCGCGCGCATGAGCTTCTCGCCCGCCACCTACGACGGCGAGCCATGCATCCAGGTGGTGATCCGCGCGGAAACCGACAACGCCCAGCTCGAGGAAAAGCTGCGCGAAGTCAGCAGCCAGGACCTGGTCACCGGCCTGTTCAACCGCGCCCATTTCCTCGACCTGATGGACAACGCCGTCGAGCGTGCGGTGACCGCCGGCCAGCCGGCCACCTTCGCCTACATGCAACTGGACCGCGCACAAGCGCTCCAGCTCGACCTCGGCGTCGCCAGCATCGACCTGCTGCTGGCGGACCTGGGCAACCTGCTGCGTGGCCAGTTCCCCGAGCTGGCCCAGCTGGCCCGCCTGAGCGACGACGTCTTCGCCGTCCTGTTGCCGGGGGAAACCCCGGAGCACTCCGCGCCTCGCTTCAGCGCCCTGCTGAAGAAGGTCGAAGGCCATCTGTTCGACATCCATGGCCGCACCGCACAGGTCACCCTGTCCATCGGCACCGCCGGCCTGGACGAGAAGACCACCCGCCCCCAGGACGTCATCGAACGCGCCCACCGCGGCGCCGACGAGGTCGCACAGAAAGGCGGCAACGGCCTGAAGGTCTACAACCCGGCCGATGAACTCGCCGCCGCCGCCTACCGTGGCGACGTCAGCGCGATCATCCGCCAGGCGCTGGAGCAGAACAGCTTCCGCCTGCTGTTCCAGCCGATCATCAGCCTGCGCGGCGATACCCACGAACACTACGAAGTGCTGCTGCGCCTGCTCAACCCGCAAGGCGAGGAAGTGCCTCCTGCGGACTTCCTCAACGCCGCCAAGACCAGTGGCCTGGCCGAGAAGATCGACCGCTGGGTGCTGCTCAACTCCATCAAGCTGCTCTCCGAGCATCGCGCCAAGGGCCACGAGACCAAGCTCTTCGTGCACCTCTCCGGCCCCAGCCTGCAGGACCCGGAACTGCTGCCATGGCTGAGCGTCGCGCTGAAGGCCTCGCGCCTGCCGGCCGACGCGCTGATCGTGCAGATCAGCGAACCGGATGCCATCGCCTACCTGCGCCAGGCCAAGATTCTCAGCCAGGGGCTGGCCGAGCTGCACTGCCAGATCGCGCTGTGCCAGTTCGGTTGCGCGCTCAACCCGTTCAACACGCTCAAGCACATGAACGTCGACTTCGTGAAGGTCGACGGCTCCTACGTGCAGGACCTGAACGTCCCGGAGAACCAGGAAAACCTGAAGACCCTGATGGCCAGCCTGCACGCCCAGGCCAAGCTGACCATCGTACCCATGGTGGAAAGCGCCACCGCCCTCGCCACCCTGTGGCAGGCCGGCGCCAACTACATCCAGGGCCGCTACCTGCAGGGCCCGAGCCAGGCGATGGACTACGATTTCGCCTCGGACGAGTAACCCACACCTGTAGGAGCGGGGGGGGGGGGGGGGCCCCCCCCCCCCGCGCGGGGGCGAGGCCGACCCGGACGCGCGCAAACGACCCCCAGGCGGGGAAAAAAAAAAA
>NZ_JBGLYK010000197.1:0-10631 GCF_047304025.1 Pseudomonas sp. Pseusp97
TTCTTGCGGCGGGCCTGTTCCGCCAACCCCTCCTCCCCCGCCGCCGCTTGGGGGCGGGCGGGTTGTCCCTCACCCCCCCGCTCCTACAGACTCAGATCGGAGTTTTGAGATGGACGAAAAAGAACGTTACGAAGCCGGCATGCAGGTGCGCCGTGCGGTGCTGGGCGATGCCCACGTCGACCGCAGCCTGCAGAACCGCACGGACTTCAACGAGGAGTTCCAGGAAATGATCACCCGCCACGCCTGGGGTGACATCTGGACCCGCCCCGGCCTGCCGCGCCACACCCGCAGCCTGATCACCATCGCCATGCTGATCGGCATGAACCGCGAGGGCGAGCTGAAGCTGCACCTGCGCGCCGCGCGCAACAATGGCGTGACCCGCGAGGAGATCAAGGAAGTGCTGCTGCAGAGCGCGATCTACTGCGGCATTCCCGCTGCCAATGCGACTTTCCACCTTGCCGAGGAGGTGTGGAACGAGCTGGGTACCGAGTCGCTGGGCGACGCCTGATCAGCGCCGCCCGGACCACGCATCCGGGCGGTGTCTGATCGGCCGATGCAGGGGCGCTCTGGTAGGGGGCATAACGCGCCAGCCTTATCCGCCGGAGGATTGCCGGCGGATAACCTGTTCCAGGTTACGCGCCCTACGAGGCTGCGGGCAGGGTTCGCGAGCAATAACGACGGCGTTCTGGAGGTCTGCAGCGGCGCGCTCTTCGTAGGACCGAGGGGGACGCCTAGTCCTTGCTCGCGAACCAGGGTCTATACGCAGGTGTGGCCGGGAAGAGGTCGCGGAGAAGCTCCGCTCCTACGAGAGCAAGAGCCCTCCTCCTGGCTGGGGAGAGGGCATGCATAGGCATGGCGATGCCAGCGACCCTCAGCTTTCCAACTCCTTCCGATCCCTGAACAACTCCAGCGCCTGGGGATTGGCCAGCGCGTCGGTGTTCTTCACCGGCTGGCCATGCACCACGTTGCGCACCGCCAGTTCGACGATCTTGCCGCTGATGGTGCGCGGAATGTCGGTGACCGCGAGGATCTTCGCCGGCACGTGGCGCGGGGTGGTGTTGTTGCGGATGGTCTGGCGGATGCGTTCCTGCAGCGCTTCGTCCAGCTCCACGCCGTCGCGCAGGCGCACGAACAGCACCACGCGCACGTCGCCCTGCCAGTCCTGGCCGATGGCGATGGATTCCAGCACCTGCTCGATCTTCTCCACCTGGCGGTAGATTTCCGCGGTGCCGATGCGCACGCCGCCGGGGTTCAGCACGGCATCCGAGCGGCCGTGGATCACCAGGCCGCCGTGCCCGGTTTCCTCGGCATAGTCACCGTGGGCCCAGACGCCGGGGAAGGTGGCAAAGTAGGCGTCGAGGAATTTCTCGTTGCTCTCGTCGTTCCAGAAACCCACCGGGATCGACGGGAAGTGCCTGACGCAGACCAGCTCGCCCTTTTCGCCGTGCACCGGCCTGCCGGCCTCGTCCCAGACTTCTACCGCCATGCCCAGCGCCTTGCACTGCATCTCCCCGCGCCACACCGGGGCGGTGGGGTTACCGATGGCGAAGCAGGAAACGATGTCGGTGCCGCCGGAGATCGACGACAGGCAGAGGTCGGCTTTCACGTCGCGGTAGATGTAGTCGAAGCTCTCGTGAGCGAGCGGCGAGCCGGTGGAGAGGATCGTCTTCAGGCGCTCCAGCGAGTGCGTCTGGCGCGGCCGCACGTTGGCCTTCTCCAGCGCGGCGATGTACTTGGCGCTGGTGCCGAACACGCTGATGTTCTCCGCGTCGATCAGGTCCATCAGACGCTCGGGGCCGGGGTGGAAGGGCGAGCCGTCGTAGAGCACCAGCGTGGCGCCGACGGCGAGGCCGGAGACCAGCCAGTTCCACATCATCCAGCCGCAGGTGGTGTAGTAGAACAGCGTGTCGTCGCTGCTCAGGTCAACGTGCAGGCCATGTTCCTTCAGGTGCTGCAGCAGCACGCCGCCGGTGCCGTGGACGATGCACTTGGGCACGCCGGTGGTGCCGGAGGAGTAGAGGATGTACAGCGGATGGTCGAAGGGCACCGGGGTGAACACCGGCTCGCCGCCGCTGTGGAAGAAGTCCTGCCAGAGGCTGACCCGCGCCGGGGTCTGGAAGTCGCTGCGGCGGGCGTGGCTGTTGGCGTAGGGGACGATCACCAGCTGCTCCAGGCTCGGCAGCCGGGCGAGGATTTCGTTGAGCTTGGCGCTGAGGTCCAGCACCTTGCCGGCGTAGCGGTAGCCGGCGCAGGCGATCAGCACCTTGGGCTCGATCTGGCCGAAGCGGTCGATCACGCCCTGGGTGCCGAAGTCCGGCGAGCAGCTCGACCAGGTGGCGCCCAGGCTGGTGGTGGCGAGCATGCCGACCACCGTTTGCCAGGTGTTGGGCATGAAGGCCGCAACGCGGTCGCCGACACCCACCCCGGCTTCGCGCAGGGCGAGCTGCAGGCCGGCGACCTGGGCGGCCAGCTCGGCATGGCTGATTACCTCGCGCTGTTCGTCCTCGCTGATGGCGATCAGCGCCGGCTTGTGGTCGCGGCGGCGCAGCAGGTGTTCGGCGAAGTTCAGGGTGGCGCCGGGGAACCAGCGCGCATCGGGCATTTCCGGGCCTTCTTCGAGCACCGCGCTCGGCGCCTCATGGAACTGCACGCCGAAGGTGTCGACGATGGCCAGCCAGAAGGCTTCGCGCTCGGCGATGCTCCAGGCGTGCAGCGCGGCGTAGTCGGGCAGGTCGACTCCGTGCTGTTGCGCCGCCTTGCGCCGGAAGGCGTCCAGCCGGGTGGCGGCGATGCGTTCGGGGGAGGGTGTCCAGAGCAGTGGGTTCATTGACGACGACTCCAGCGAAGGATCGGTGGGCACCGCCGACGGGCGGTACCCATCATCTTGACAGGAAGCTTCGCCAGAAGTGCTTCAGCGGTGCTGGTCTATCACTGCGCGACCCAGCCGCCATCCATGTTCCAGGCGGCGCCGCGGACCTGGGCGGCGGCTTCTGAACACAAGAATAGCGCCAGCTCGCCGAGCTGTTCGGCGGTGACGAAGTCGAGCGACGGCTGCTTCTCCGCCAGCAGGTCGTGGCGCGCCTGCTCGGGAGTGGCGCCGGCCTGCACCCGTGCGTCGATCTGCTGCTGCACCAGCGGCGTCAGTACCCAGCCGGGGCAGATGGCGTTGCAGGTGATGGCGCTGGTGGCGGTTTCCAGGGCGGTGGTCTTGGTCAGGCCGATCACCCCGTGCTTGGCGGCGACATAGGCGCTCTTGCCGGCGGAGGCGACCAGGCCGTGGGTCGAGGCGATGTTGAGGATGCGTCCCCAGCCGCGCTGGCGCATGCCCGGCAGCGCCAGGCGGGTGGTGTGGAACACCGAGGAGAGGTTGATGGCGATGATCGCGTTCCAGCGCTCCACGGGGAACTCCTCCAGCGCCGCGACGTGCTGGATGCCGGCGTTGTTGACCAGGATGTCGAGGCCGCCGAACTCGCGCTCGACGTAGGCGATCATGTCGGCGATCTGCTCGGGTTGCGCCATGTCCGCGCCGTGGTGGCCGATGCGCGTGCCATGCACCGACAGCTCGCGCACCGCCGCGTCGATGTCGCCGAAACCGTTGACCACCACGTTGGCGCCTGCCTGCGCGAGACGCGCGGCGATGCCCAGGCCGATGCCGCTGGTAGAGCCGGTGACCAGTGCGGTCTTGCCTTTGAGAGTCATGCAAATCTCCTCTGGAACGGGGCGGTCGCCGCGCGGCGACCGCTTGAAGACAACCGGTTTATACGATGCCGGTGGCGTAGAAGGTGCCGATCACCACGAACACCGCGAGGGTCTTGATCAGGGTGATGGCGAAGATGTCCTTGTAGGCTTCGCGGTGGGTCAGGCCGGTGACCGCGAGCAGGGTGATGACCGCGCCGTTGTGCGGCAGGGTGTCCATGCCGCCGGAGGCCATCGCGGCGACCCGGTGCAGCACTTCCAGCGGGATGTTGGCGGCGTGGGCGGCGGCAATGAACTGCTCGGACATGGCCGCCAGGGCGATGCTCATGCCGCCCGACGCCGAGCCGGTGATGCCGGCCAGGGTGGTGACGGTGATGGCCTCGTTGACCAGCGGATCGGGAATCTTCTTCAGTGCATCGGCCAGCACCAGGAAGCCCGGCAGGGAGGCGATCACCGCGCCGAAGCCGTATTCCGAGGCGGTGTTCATGGCCGCCAGCAGCGCGCCGGACACGGCGGTCTTGCTGCCTTCGGCGATCTTGCTGCGGATCACCGCGAAGCTCGTCACCAGCACCAGCAGGATACCCAGCAGCAGCGCCGCCTGCACCGCCCAGATGCCGGTCAGCTTGGCCACGTCGCTGGCCACCGGCGCGGCCATGCCGGCCAGTTGCAGGCTGTGGGTCTTGCCGTAGACCTGGGGAATCCAGTGGGTGAACAGCAGGTTGGCGACGCCCACCAGCACCAGCGGCGAGAGCGCCAGCAGCGGGTTGGGCAGCCTGATGTCGTCGGCGGTTTCCGGCTCGTTGCGCAGCTCGCTGCCGTAGCCTTCACCGGCGGCGCGGGCCTTGCCGGCCTGGCGACGGAGGAACAGCATGCCGACCGCGAAGACGAACAGGCTGCCGATCAGTCCCAGCCAGGGCGCGGCCCAGCCGGTGGTGTTGAAGAAGGCGGTGGGGATGATGTTCTGGATCTGCGGGGTGCCGGGCAGGGCGTCCATGGTGAAGCTGAACGCGCCCAGGGCGATGGTCGCCGGGATCAGCCGCTTGGGAATGTCGCTCTGGCGGAACATCTCGGCGGCGAAGGGGTAGACCGCGAACACCACCACGAACAGCGACACGCCGCCGTAGGTGAGCAGGGCGCAGACCAGCACGATCACCAGCATCGCCTGGCTGGTGCCGAACAAGCGGATGGCGGCGGCGACGATGGAGCGCGAGAAGCCCGACAGCTCGATCAGCTTGCCGAACACCGCGCCGAGCAGGAACACCGGGAAGTAGAGTTTGACGAAGCCGACCATCTTCTCCATGAACACCCCGGTGAAGGCCGGGGCGACGGCGGAAGGGTCGGTCAGCAGCACCGCCAGCAGCGCGGCGATGGGGGCGAAGAGGATCACGCTGTAGCCGCGGTAGGCGGCGAGCATCAGCAGGGCGAGGGCCGCGAGGGCGATGACCACGCTCATCGAAGTATCTCCAGTTTCAGCGCGGCCAGGGCCGCGCGTCGTTCTTGTTGTAATGGGCCTGCTTTACGACTGAGAGTTCAGGCGGTTACCAGAGCGGCAGCACGTAGCTGAGGATCAGGCGGTCCTCGTCCAGGTCGTTGCCGAAATGACTGGAGCGCACCGTCGCATTGCGCCACTTCACGCCGACGTTCTTCAGCGGGCCGCTCTGCACCACGTAGCCGATGTCGGTGTCGCGTTCCCATTCCTTGCCTTCGGGCTTGCCCGCGCCCAGCTCGATGTTGTCGCCGGACAGGTAGCGCGTCATGAAGGTCAGGCCGGGAACCCCGAGGGCGGCGAAATCGTAGTCGTAGCGGGCCTGCCAGGACTTCTCGTCGCGGTTGGCGAAGTCGCCGATCTGCACGAAGTTGACCAGGAAGGCGTCGGTGCCGCCGATGTAGGCAAAGCCGGTGTCGCCGCTCATTTTCTGATAGCCGGCGCCGAAGCCGTGGCCGCCCAGGGTGTAGGTGAGCATCGCACCGAAGGCGCGGTTGTCGACGTTGCTGTGGCCGTCGTCATCGGAGCGCGCGTAGCGCAGGTCGGTTTTCAGGGACTGGCCGGCGGCAATCGGCAGCACGTGCACCAGGTTGACGATGTGCTGGTCGTAGAGCCCGTCGAGCTTGGCGTAGTTGTAGCCGGTGGTCAGTTGCGGCGTCCACTTGTAGCTCAGGCCGGCGAAGTCGAACTGGTCGCTGGTGTCGGTGGCGACGATGCCGCGCGCGCTACCGCTGGTGACGGTCATGTCCTCGCGGTTGGAGGAATCGCGCTGGCTCACCTGGCGCAGGCGGCCGCCGTCGAAGGTCAGGCCGGCGAACTCGGCAGAGTTCAGGTGCGCGCCTTCGAAGGTCTGTGGCAGCAGGCGCGAATCGTTGGCCAGCACGGTGGGCAGCTTGGGCAGCAGGGTGCCGATCTTCAGGGTGCTTTTGGAGGCGCGCAGCTTGGCGGTCAGGCCCAGTTCGCTGTAGTCGTCGGCGGCGCCGTTGACCTTCTCCCGGTCGCGCGGCAGCAGGCCGGAGCCAGCGCGGTCGGGGCTGGAATCCAGCTTCACGCCGAGCAGGCCGAGGGCGTCGACACCGACGCCGATGGTGCCTTCGGTGTAGCCGGATTCGTAGCGCAGCAGGAAGCCCTGGGCCCATTCCTCCTGCTTGGACTGCGCAGCGTTGTCCTGGCGGAAGTCGCGGTTGAAGTAGAAGTTGCGCAATTCGACGCTGGCCTTGCTGTCGGCGAGGAATTCGGCGAAGGCCTGGGGCGAAAGGACGAGGGTGGAACCGAGGGCGGTCAGAACGGCGGCATGATTGAGCGTGGAACGGCTCATCGGGTGATCTCCTGACGCGGCGCCGTGTGCGAAGCGGGACTGGCCGTGGTGTCCGCTGGGGTGTGTTCGCGTTCGGGCAGCGCTGATTGTTGTTATGTCGGCTGTGCGGCTGGTGGCCGCGAGAGGCGATATAGCGAGGACCGTGCCAGGATTGTAACTATTTGATTTTAAAGTGTTATTTTGAGAATTGGGAGTATCGGGAGGCGGCGCTCGTCTCCGAATGGAGACGGAATTGCGGCGGGATTCACCAGGGGTTCGATGAAATTGGGGGTATTCGGTTTGTCTCTTTTTTGAGACTTGTCTCTGTTTTGGGAATGAGAGGTCAGGCTTGCAGGCCCAGCGCCGCCATCTTCTTGTACAGCGTCGAGCGCCCCAGGCCCAGGCGCTGTGCGGTCGCGTCGACGTTGCCGCCATGCTCGGCCAGGGTATTGGCGATCAGCTCGCGCTCGAAGGCCTCGCGCGCGGCGTAGAAATCCTGTCCTTCGGCCAGCCTGGCTGACGGCGCTGTCGTGGCGGCCGGCAGCGGTTGCAGCTCACCCAGCGCCGAGCGCAGGGCGGCGGCGTCGATCTGCGGGCGGTCACCCAGCAGCACGGTGCGTTCCAGCAGGTTGCGCAGCTCGCGCACGTTGCCCGGCCAGGCGTGCCGGGCCAGCAGCGCAAGGCCGCCGGCATCCAGCTCGTAGAGCGTCTGGCGGTCGTCGCGCAGGCCGTCGAGGATGGCTTCGCACAGCGCAGGGAGGTCTTCCAGGCGTTCGCGCAGCGGCGGAATCTCGATGGGCAGGACGTTGATGCGGTAGAACAGGTCGGCGCGGAAGCGCCCCTCGCGCACGGCGTCGTCGAGGTCGATGGAGGTGGCGGCGATCAGGCGGATGTCGCTGCGCAGCACTTCGTTGGAGCCCACCGGCTCGAATTCCTTTTCCTGCAGCACGCGCAGCAGCTTGCTCTGCAGGGTCAGCGGCATGTCGCCGATCTCGTCTAGGAACAGCGTGCCGCCCTGGGCGATCTGCAGCTTGCCGGCGCGGCCCTTGCGGTCGGCGCCGGTGAAGGCGCCCGGCGCGGTGCCGAAGAATTCGGCTTCCAGCAGGGTTTCGGGAATGGCGGCGGCGTTGATGCTGACGAAGGGTTTGTCCGCGCGCGGCGAGGAAGCATGGATTGCATGGGCGAGCAGCTCTTTGCCGGTGCCGGTCTCGCCCAGCAGCAGGATCGGCGCCTCGCTGGCGGCGCCGCGGCGCGCACGGCGCTTCACTTCCAGGCTGGCCGGGCTGGTGCCGATGAAATGCCCGAAGCTGTACTTGGCCTGGCGCGCCTGCAGCAGCGAGCGTGTCGAGGCCAGTTCGGCCTGCATGCGCTGGTAGCGGGTGAGCAGCGGCGAGAGCGCGCGCAGTTCGTCGAACAGGGCGAAGCCGATGCCGCCGATCACCTCGCCGGCATCGTCGCGGATCGGCACGCGCATGACCACCAGCGGGTCCTTGGCCATGTCGAGGATGTCCAGCAGCATTGGCCGGCCGCTGCTGACCACCTCGCGCATCAGGCTGCCGGGGATCACCTGTTCCACCGGGCGGCCGATGGCCTGCTCGGCGCTGTCCAGGCCGAAGCGCTGGGCATAGCGCTGGTTGATCCAGACGATACGCGCCTCGCGGTCGACTATCACCGTGCCTTCGCTGAACTGCTCGAAGATCTCGAACAGCGAGCGGATCGCCAGTTGGCGGACGCTGGGGTAGTCCTTGAGGCTGTCGGTGTCGGTCATGGGCGGGCCGTGCGCGAGGAGGGCAGAGGGCGCACTGTACCGGGATGTGGTTGCTCTTTGTAGGAGCGAGCTTGCTCGCGAACCTGTTTCACACCGGATGCTCAGGGTGCAAAGCGTTCGCGAGCAAGCTCGCTCCTACAGGTCGAGTCCGCTGTCAGCCGGGTAGGGCGCATAACGCCAAAGGCGTTATCCGCCGATGGCTTGGCGGCGGATAAAGCGTTCCGCTTTATGCGCCCTACGATCTGCTTCACGCCGGATGCCCAGGGTGCAAGGCGTTCGCGAGCAAGCTCGCTCCTACAGGGGCTTTGATGCCGGGTAGGAGCGGACTCCGTCCGCGATGATCTCCAGCGCGATGCGGGCCATCGCGGACAGGGTCCGCTCCTACGAGAAGCTGGCTCAGCGCTTGGACAGCTGCGCCTTCGCCACGCGCGAGCCGTTGGGTTTGTCGAGGACGGCGCAGATGCGCTGGCCCGCGTCGATCAGCTTGTCGAGATCGACGCCGGTATGGATGCCCAGGCCGTTGAGCAGGTAGAGCACGTCCTCGGTGGCGACGTTGCCGGTGGCGCCCTTGGCGTAGGGGCAGCCGCCCAGGCCCGCGACCGAGCTGTCGAACACCGCGATGCCTTCCAGCAGGCTTGCGTAGATGTTCGCCGTGGCCTGGCCGTAGGTGTCGTGGAAGTGTCCGGCGAGCTGCGCGCGCGGCACGCGCTGGCCGACCACTTCGAACATGCGGCGGGTGGCGCGGGCAGTGCCGACGCCGATGGTATCGCCCAGGGAGACTTCATAGCAGCCCATGGCGTGCAGTTCCGCGGCGACGGCGGCGACCTGCGCCGCGTCCACCTCGCCCTGATAGGGGCAGCCGAGCACGCAGGAGACGTAGCCGCGCACGCGTACGCCGTGCTGGCGCGCCGCTTCCATCACCGGAACGAAGCGCTCAAGGCTCTCCTTGATCGAGCAGTTGATGTTCTTCTGCGAGAAGGCCTCGGAGGCGGCGGCGAATACCGCGACTTCCTTGACCTGCGATTCCAGCGCGGCTTCGAAGCCCTTCAGGTTCGGCGCCAAGGCGGCATAGGTGACGCCGGCCTTCTGCTGGATGCCGGCGAAGACTTCGGCCGAGCCGGCCATCTGCGGCACCCACTTGGGCGAGACGAAGCTGCCGACTTCGATGTAGCTCAGGCCGGCGGCGGTGAGGTCGTCCACCAGGCGAACCTTGTCGGCGACGGCGATGGGCTGTTTCTCGTTCTGGAGGCCGTCGCGCGGGCCGACTTCGACCAGGCGGACGGATTGGGGCAGGGTCATGGAGTGTCCTCGTTGGGTTCTCGCGAAGAGCGGCTTTGGCTCTTCGTAGGAGCGAGCTTGCTCGCGAACGCATGGCACCCCTGTATGACCGGAGTGATGCGGTTCGCGAGCAAGCTCGCTCCTACAAAAAAGCGGCATCGGTATCAGGCGGAAGTCATGTAGGGCGCGTTGTGCGCCCTACAAGAGCCGGCGTCAGGCCGACGCCTCCTCCAGCTCCACCAGCGCCGTACCTTCCGACACCAGTTCGCCTTCGCTGCAATACAGCGATTTCACCACGCCGGCGTGCGGCGCGCGAATGCTGTGTTCCATCTTCATGGCTTCGAGCACCACCAGCGCGGCGCCGGCTTCGACGCTCTGGCCGGGTTCGACCAGGATGCGCACGATGCTGCCGTTCATCGGTGCACCCAGGCCGCCCTGGTGGGAGTGAGCGGCTTCGGCTTCGGCAATCGGGTCGAAGCGCTGCACGCCGATCAGCTCGCCGTTCCACTCCAGATAGAGGCTGTCGCCCCGGCGGATCACCTGGTGACGGCGGCGGATATCGCCGTCCTTCACATCAAGCCATTGGCCATCGAGGTGAGCGATACGCTGCCCGTCGGCATGACGCAGGCGCACCACCTGCGATTCGCCCTTGGCCAGCAGGTGCAGATCGGTTTCGCCGGGCAGGCCACTGCGCCAACCGCTCTGGGCGGACCAGGGCGAATGGGCGTCGTCGCCACGCACGCGGGCGGCTTCGCTCTGCACCCAGGCTTCGGCGGCGAGTTGCCAGAAGCGCTCGGGCAGGGCGCTCGGCGTGGGCAGCAGGGCATCCTGGTAGCGACCGATGAAGCCGGTGTCCAGCTCGCCCTCGGCGAAGGCCGGGTGGGCCAGCACGCGGCGCAGGAAGGCCAGGTTGGTCTTGAAGCCGCCAACGGCGGTTTCGCCGAGCATCGACAGCAGACGCTGGCGAGCTTCCTCGCGGTTTTCGCCCCAGGCGATCAGCTTGGCCAGCATCGGGTCGTAGAACGGCGAGATGTCGTCGCCCTCGCGGATGCCGCTGTCGACCCGGCGGCCGGGGCCGGCGGCGGGTTCGCGGTACAGCGCGAGGT